>CAMEUL010000167.1 GCA_945938205.1 uncultured Traorella sp.
CAAAGGAATGTTGTTTCGAGGTAGAATTCGTGGAACATGCTCCTGTATTCAAACAAGCCAAACTGACGGTAATATGTCGCAAGATTGCCCAGTATGATTTAAAACCAGAGCAGTTTCTGGATGCATCCATTGACAAACTCTACAAGAATGATTATCACCGTGTCTATACCGGTGAGATCATAAAAGTTCTTATTCAATAAAACCGTGGTACAAACAACCACGGTTTTTATATATTCTTATCTTTCATTATGCAACATGATCACTCAAGGATTTCTTTCTTTTCCATAAGAATACAAATACAAGAAGCGTTAACAATTCAATAAAGAAAACACCGATGCCGCCTTCTAGCCCAAAATTCCCACCGCTGATGAAATCCATGCCTTTCAGTTCAAAGCGAAACAGTGTAGGTCCCATCGACATTCCTGAAACCAAAATGCCATAAATGTTTCCCTGAGCAAAATTCCACATGGAATGTGCCCCACTAGCCACCCATAGATCATCAAAATAGACAGCCATGGCACTAAAAGACAAGCCTGCCAGAAACAGATTGAGCAGTGCAAGAATGCTAATGCCCGGATTCGCCCAGTGAAGAGCGGCAAAAAACAGTGAATTGACCATCATAGCTGCAAAGACTGACATCTCTTTTTTTAATCCTGCCATCATGAAGCCACGGCATAAAAGTTCTTCTTCAAACCCCTGGATCATAAATCCGATGAAAAACAGTATCCACAAAAGTACATCATTTAATGCAAAACCTAAAAATGTGGCCCCCTGAAACAGCATCGTGATCAGCAAAGCTCCACTCAAAGTAATAAAACCAAGCAAAAGTCCTAAAAGATAGTGGGAAAGAAAATGCTCTTTCTTGATTCCCATACTTTCTATCGGCATCTTTTTTCGTGTATAAACAAATACAACGATGACAAGAAAAATACAGCTGAACAACTGAAGCAATTGAGAAAGATCAGCAGGCACCTGTTTATATTCTATATATAATAAAACACCACTTTGAAGAAAACCAGCAAGCAGAAGCATTAAAGCAGTTGACAGAAATACATTTGGAACTCCCTTATTTATTTTATTCATATTTTCTCCTTTATAAAAAGATGCAGTTTTACTGCATCTATGCGTTAATGGCGGCTTCTAAAGCAATCTTCATCATGTTGGTGAAAGAAGTCTGTCTTTCTTCGGCGGTTGTCTCTTTATGAGTGACCAGTGAATCACTGACAGTCACAAGACATGCCGCATGTTTTCCCAATACTTTCGCATTATGGAATAAGGCAAAACTTTCCATTTCCACAACATCACATCCATGATCATTATAGAAATCAAAGTTATAAGCATCTTCATGATAGAATACATCACTGGAATGAATTCTTCCCAAAGTCAATTCAATGCCTAATTCTTTGGCAGCCTGTTCAATCTTTTCATTCAGTTGAGGACTTGGAAGCTGAACATCACTTGTATTTCCTCCTTGTGCCAGCGCATAAGTAGATTCACTCCAGCAATCTTTCGCCAATACTGTATCAAATACATCTAATTTAGGTGAATAAGCACCGGCTGTACCAATACGGATAATGTTTTCTACACCATAGAATTTATATAATTCATAAGAATAGATACCAATGCTTGGCATTCCCATTCCGCTTCCCATGACAGATACTTTCTTTCCTTTATAGGTTCCGGCATATCCACACATATTTCGTACCGTATTGAACTGTACAGGATTTTCTAAAAATGTTTCAGCGATAAATTTCGCACGTAATGGATCTCCCGGCATTAAAACAGTTTTTGCGATATCTCCAACTTGAGCATTATTGTGGGGTGTTGACATAATGATTCCTCCTCTTTTATTGATTTTATTATACAATTTTCATTCAAAAAATGATAGACTGATTATATGAAAAGATTTGAAGTGACACTCAAAAAAATCAATGAACTTTATGAAACGATCCAAGATCCCATGAACCGTCATCTTTGTATCCTCCATCACAAGCGTGTTTTAGAACGTGTCAAAAATAAAAGTGACAATGAACTCTTATATGTGGCGGCATTTCTTCATGACTGTGGGCTGTATTTGGGATTGCCTGGAAAGCATGCCCTCAGTGGTTCAAAATTTGCTCGTTCCTTCCTTTCTGATCTGCATCTTTATTCAGAGGAGGAAATTGAGAAAATCGTGGATCTCATTGCTCTTCACAGTGAAAAAGAAAAAGTCCACTATCCGGAAGCTGAACTTCTCAAACAAGCGGACATTTCGGCACATTCATTATCTGATTTATAAATAAGGAATCAACAAGTGAGTCACTAAGAAAAAATATGTAAGGAGTGCTAACGCATCCACAAGTGTTGTAATCAGGGGTCCTGCCATCACGGCGGGATCCTGTTTCAGTTTTACGGCAACCATTGGCAAAGTTGAACCAACCAGTTTCGCAATACATACGGTCAAAAAGACAGTAAATGATACCACTACAGAAGTTTTAATATCCACCTGCTGCATAAAAATCAGAATTCTTAAGAAATTCACGAATCCCATGGTTGCTCCACATAAGAAAGCAATACGGATTTCTTTCCACCAGACTGTCAGAATATTCTTGGGTTTCAGCTCTCCCATAGCCAATGAACGGATGATCATGGTAGATGCCTGGTTTCCGGCATTTCCCGCCGCATCCATCAGCATTGGAATAAAAATGCTTAAAACAACATACTGTCCAAGCACTTCCTCATAAGCACCCATGATCTGTCCAGTGAATGTTGCGGAGATCATCAGGATCAAAAGCCAGACAATTCTGGATTTAAACATATCAAATACACCGGTTTCCAGATAGGTATCTTCAATTGGCGTGATAGCGTTCATCAGTTGGATATCTTCTGTAGCTTCATCGTGGATGATATCAATGATGTCATCGACGGTAATAATACCTACCAAACAGCCTTCTTCATTCACGACCGGAATGGCAGTAATGTCATATTTTTGAATCTGACGGGCAACGATTTCCTGATCATCATTTGTCTTCACAAAAATCAGATCGGTATCCATGATATCCTCGATCCGCTCATCATTTTTCGCATACAAAAGATCTTTAAAAGGAAGATATCCCTTCAGTTTCTTTTTTGAATCTGTAATGTAACAGTAACTGATGGTTTCCGCTACTCTTCCCTGACGACGCACCTTTTCAATGGCTGCTTCCACACTGTCCTTTTCTTTCAGCTGCACAAAGTCAATGGACATGATGCTTCCGGCAGTATTTGGAGCATAAGAAAGCAAAAGATTGATTTCTTCACGCTGATGTGGTGAAACAGACTTCAGAATGTTTTCGACCAAGTTGGCAGGCAGTTCATCCATGAAATCCACGATATCATCACTGTAAAGATTATCCAGCATTGATTTGATTTCCGGTCCTGTCAAAAGTTCAATCAAACGCTCCTGCTTTTCATGACTCAAATAAGAGAACAGTTCAGATGAGACTTC
>CAMEUL010000168.1 GCA_945938205.1 uncultured Traorella sp.
TATCAATTGGTTTCTGTCAGACTGATTACATCTAAACCAAATGAAATCAGTAAACTGATATTCAAGATGACCGATCATGGCGCAACTGAACTTTACGCAAAAGGAGCTTATACGCGTAATCGAAAAAGTATGTTGATCCTTGTCTGCAACACCTTTGAAGTGCAGTCTCTTGCTCAGGAAGCTCAAGAAATCGATCCAGACATCTTTATTACTGTATCAAAAACCGAAAGAATCATCGGAAACTATGAACAGAAAAACATTGAATAAAGAGTAAACAATTAGCATGCTCCCTCATTTTAAAGAAGGAGCATGCATTTTTTTGACAATATAACTATTGTTTATATTACTATCTTATTTTATAACTCATAAGTAGTCGATGAGTTATACTTTTCTTTTAGAATAATGACATTTGATTTTCTTCCTGCAGATCCTTTAAGACACCCATCATTTCAAGTTTCTTGATATGCGTTCCATTCAAGGAAGTACGCATCATCAGATCCTGTTTGGATAAGAATGGACGTTTTTCACGTTCTTCAATGATTGTTTCCGCAACGTTGCTTCCGAGTCCATCAATAGTTGTAAATGGCGGAATGATCGTATTCTTGTTCTGATCATCTACAATAAATGTGCTGGCTTGAGAACGCATAAGATCGATATTTCCGATCCTGTAACCTCTAAGGACCATTTCAAGAGCGAGTTCTAAAGTGGAATAAATATCCTTTTCTTTTTTAGATACTTCATTTTTATATTCATTGGAATTCATTTTCTGCATGATTTCATTCATTCTGGAACGAATGCAATTCTCTCCCGCAATCATCGTATCAATATCATAGGCATCGCATCGTATTGAAAAGAACATGCAGTAATAGTAGAGAGGCATATGCACTTTGAACCAGGCAATGCGCACCGCCATCATGACATATGCCACAGCATGCGCTTTGGGGAACATGTACTTGATCTTCAGACAGGAATCCACATACCATGGATCAATATTGTATTCCTTCTTGCTCATTTCCTCGATCCATTCCGGTTT
This sequence comes from uncultured Traorella sp., assembly GCA_945938205.1. GTDB lineage: Bacteria > Bacillota_I > Bacilli_A > Erysipelotrichales > Erysipelotrichaceae > Traorella. Next base: position 1,034 of record CAMEUL010000168.1, read on the forward strand.
AAGTCCTTTACCCTTACGTACACTTTCCATGATGGTAAAAGCCATTTTCGCAGGTAAGCCCTTATGTAAAAGATATACCATGATATCATCACGACATCCAATGACATTTTTTAAGGTACATTGCTTGCTGTCAATGAGATCCTTGGCATTATTCAGCCATACATCCGTTCCATGAGATAAACCGGAAATACGAACCAATTCATCAAATGTGGTTGGCTTGGTCAATTCCAAGATACCACGTACAAAGGGCGTTCCAAATTCAGGAATCCCAGCAGCACCTGTAATTTCAGTGTTTTTGGATGTATCAATATGCAAACTTTCCACACTTGAGAAGATCTTCATGGTTTCCGGATCATTCATCGGAATGGTTTTCGGATCAATACCGCTTTGGCTTTCCAAAAGCTTCATAGCCGTAGGATCCACATGTCCCAAAATATCAAATTTCAAGAGATTGTCATGAATATCATGAAATTCAAAATGGGTTGTTTTCCAATCTGCAAAAGGGTTGTTGGCAGGATACTGTACCGGCGTAAAGTCATGCACATCAAATTCATTTGGAACGACCAGAATTCCTCCAGGATGCTGTCCTGTCGTTCGTTTGACACCATCGCAACCATTGGCCAGATATTGACGCATGGCTCCTCGCATGCTTCCTTCACATCCCATTTCCTCTTCATATCCTTTGACATAACCAAAAGCTGTCTGGGTTGCTACCGTTCCGATAGTACCAGCTCGAAAGACATGGTCTTCCCCAAATACCTCTTTCAGATAATTGTGAGCGGTTGGCTGATAATCTCCTGAGAAGTTCAAATCAATATCCGGTACTTTATCTCCTTCAAATCCAAGGAAGGTTTCAAATGGAATATCTTGCCCATCTCCACGAATATTTTCACCACATACCGGACACTTTTTATCCGGCAAGTCAAATCCACTGGCAACACTGCCATCCGTAAAGAATTCTACATAATGACATTTTGGACATACATAATGTGGAGGTAAAGGATTGACTTCTGTAATGTTTGCCATTGTTGCTACAAAACTACTTCCGACAGATCCTCGGCTTCCAACCATATATCCATCATCTAAACTCTTTTTCACCAAAAGATGACTGATGTAGTAAACCACATAGAAACCATGTCCAATTATGGAATCTAATTCTCTTTTTAATCGTTTTTCAACAATCTCAGGTAATGGATTTCCATATTTCTTATATGCATTTTCATAACAGATCTGGGTCAGTTTCTTATCAGAATCCTTCATCTTCGGTGGAAAGAGTTCATCATACACCGGATTGATTTTTTCTGTCATGGAAGCAATCTTATTGGAGTTTTCCACAACATATTCAAATGCTTTATCTTCTCCCATCCATGCAAAACAATCTAACATTTCATCCGTGCTTCTGAAATGCTGATCTGGATTGATGGTTTTCTTCCTTCGTTCAAAATCATACACATAAAGCGGATGACGTTTTCCACCGATCGCCTGTGAATTGATATAAATATCACGAATCTTCTTTTCACGAGGCTGTACATAATGGGCATCTCCTGTCGCAACAATCAGTTTGCCACAAGCTTCTGCCGCATCCGCAATGCCCTGAAGAATCTCTTTTAAACGGTCTTCACTGGCGATGCTGTTTCTTTCAATGAGAAAGCGATAGTTTTCAAGAGGCTGTAACTCAATAAAATCATAAAAGGAAATGACTTGTTTGAGTTGTTCTTCGTTTCTTGTATGAGCTATTTCAAACACTTCACCATTGCTGCAGGCACTTCCTAAGAGAAGATTCTCACGTCTTTCTTCGATTTCACTTCGAAAAATTCGTGGTTCCGCAACGATGTTCGCCGTATTTTTACCGTTATATGCTAAATGTTTGGTATGTGACAAAGTAATCAGTTCAAAAAGTGATTTAAGTCCAGCCTTGTTTTTCGCATACACGGTAATATGTTTTGTTCTGACTTTGGAAAAACAGGCTTCTGTATAGAAATTGGCAAGATCATTTAACGTTTTCACATCTTTCAGATCATTGAGCATATTCAAATAGACATCACTCAAAACTTGAGCATCATAATCCGCTCGATGGGCTACTTCTTCATCATATTTTATATTATAGATACGGGCAATATTTCCTAAACGGTGTGCTTTGCGATCTGCATGCAAAGAATAAGACAGATCTAACGTATCAATAACAGGATTTTTTAACACCGGCTGTCCGATCTTCGTCAAGGCATCATTGAGGAAGTTCACGTCAAAGGAAGCATTATGCGCCACTAAAACTGCATCCCCAATAAAATCCACAATTCTCTGATAGCATTCTTCAAAAGGAACAGTACCCTTCAGATCTTTTTCTGTGATATTCGTCAATTGTGTCCTAAAAGCACTTAAATCAACCGGTGGCTTGATGAACAT
>CAMEUL010000169.1 GCA_945938205.1 uncultured Traorella sp.
TGCAAATTCAAGGAAGAAGGTGTACACAATAAGGTGACGATGCCTTCCTTCAGATTATCTCCCTTGCGGTTTCCAATTACCTTCAGACCTGCTTTCTGAAAGGATTCTACGATCAGATTGCTGGTCGTGGTTTTCCCATTGGTACCTGTCACCAGGATCACTTTCTTTGGCATTTTGAATTTTTTTAAAATATTGGGATCCATTTTCAATGCAATGGTTCCGGGAAGCGATCCTCCTCTTCCCAACAGTGACAAAAGAAAATGAATGAATTTCACAATTAAAAGTCTCATAATTACCTCACGCTACGATTATAGCACATTCATTCACGAATCAGAATATTATTTTATGGCTCTAGTTGCGATAAATGTAGGAATATTATGATCATGCAGATTTCCACTTCCACCTGTATCCTCATACAATTCCTTTAAAACAAATCCGGCTTCTAATTGACCACCGATCTGTTCTTCCAACGTATGTGAAAATTGAATACCCCAATCATTTTTCATGCTGTCATCATATACTTTTTCATCTTTCAAAGGATTGAATGGTAAAGTGTATTTGATGAATGTTTCTGTTTCATCAAAAGCATAAATCAAACCGATATCTAATCCACATAACAATACTCCACCTTTTTTTAAAACGCGATAACATTCCTTAAAAATCGGTTTAACTTCTTCCACATAACAATTCGATACTGGATGAAAGATCAGATCAAAACTTTCATCTTCAAAAGGAAGCGGTTCTGTCATATCCTTTTGAAGCACTTCGACTTCATAGCCTTCTCTCTCTGCAACCTTTCTTTCACTATCACACTGCTGCTTGGAATAATCCAATACCGTACAAATAGCCCCTAAAGCTGAAAAGATAGGAATCTGCTGGCCTCCGCCACTGGCAAGTCCCAACACCTTTTTTCCTTTTAGATCATTGAACCATTCATGAGGCACTTTCTTGGTTGGTGTCAGATATACATCCCATTCTCCCTTTAAAGCTTTTACATAAACTTCATGTGTGATACTTTTTCCCCACTCCCAACCTGATTCACACCAGGTATCAATAATTTTTGAATTGATTTCTTGATAACTTATACAATCTCCTTATTTAATAGTATACACATATTCTTCTTCACTAACTTGTCTAAACCCAAGTCTCATAAACATTTTCCGGCTCTGCTCATTAAAGGAATAGATTGTCGCATGAACATCTGTCAATCCTTTTTCCTTTGCCAGTAAAAGAAGATTTTCCACACATCTTCGACCAATATGCCTATTTTGATATTCTTTGCAAACAACAATAGAAATTTCACCATTATGAAGGGTAATATCTCCCACTAAACGATTTTTATACTTTATGTAGTAACAATCTCCCCTTGTGGATAAATAGCGATACATGGCTTTCAAACGCTCTAGTGAATAAACCTCATTGATATTATCCACCTGCTTGCATACTTCCGCATCCTAATACCATTTGATCGCTGTTTTATAATTTGGATAATAAGGTACTAAAATGATTTCATCATCTACCATTCGTCTTTCTTTTTTCATACTTTCTCCAATTTAATAAGATGCTCTGTTGTTCCTTATTCATATTTCCATTCTCCATGATAAACAAAGCCATGTCTTTGATAGAAATCCAAAGCTCTTACATTCTTTTCTAATGCCCACAAATATTTTACCTGAAATTCTCCCAAAGCAAATTCAAGAAGTGTTCCGCCGATACCTTCATTTTGAAAAAAAGGTTCCACATACAGTGTTTTCACTTCTTTTCCTTCAATCTGGATCAGACCTTTTACAATGCCATCATCATACACCCAAATATGTTTAAAGATTTCTTCATGATCAAGAAACTCCTTTATGACATTCATGACCTGCAGTTCATTAAATGAATAATCATCATTATGAAAGATACTGCGAAAATTCATGCGTTTCGCAAAAACAAGTATTTCTGCGATCCGCGAAACATCTTCTTTTTTTGATAATCGTATATTTTTCATAAAATCACCTTATTTTCCCCAAACAGACGGTTGTAATGTACCACTCGAATATTTTCTCAAAGGATACGGGTTCCATTTTCATGGTTTTCTCTAGGATACTTTTTATGATTCTATGCGTTTATTCCATTTGATATTTCGCATACAATACATTTTCTGCCTCATCCTCATCATCAAACAGGAGTTCTCTTTGAAATGATAAATGATCATGTAAGAAGCAAATTTCCAAAAAGCACAGAAAGATACCTATATCAATACGGTTATAGAATACCACCTTGTCTTTCGGCATGATACCTCTTTTACCTGGCTTTTTATATCGGAAAACATCAATTTCCTGTTTTGTTGCTTTCACAAGCCATGGCTGTGTATTACAAGCACTGGGTGCAAATCGAACAATGTTTCCGATTTCAGCGTAAGAGCCTTCCCATATCTCATCGAGTGGCTTACGCTTACTTTTATACATATCTTTTCTGAACTTATCTTGTGGCATCTTTGAAATAGCCATCATGATGACAAAGTCAAGTCCATCTTCTTCTTTCTCTTCAGGTTTTCCGATACCATACCATAAGGCTCCAATATTCAAAGAAGCCAAATAAAGATCCAGTTGTTCTCCCATATAACCGATATTCTGAAGATAGTGTGGCTTTTTCTCACTGTAGAAGTAAAGACAGTATTCTTCTTTTCGTTTACAGGCATCACTGGCTGGAACGATTTTTATTTTTGTCTGAATCGAATCAATGAGTGGTTTCAAATTAGATATTTTCTTTTCGATGCATGCCTGTTCATCTGAAGTGATTTGGAGTGGATCATTAAAAATGTGAAAGGATTTTCGTTTGAAAATCATGTCGTAAAGTTCTTCCATAGATATCCTTCTTTCATGAATGATTATAGCACAACAAAAGAAATGTAAAAAAAAGAAGAGTTTGACCTCTTCTTACGCAACTTTCACTCCGTTGTAGTATCCGCATTCAGGACAAACTCTGTGAGTTCTCTTGAGTGCTCCACAGTTAGGGCATTTCACCAAAGTAGGTGCAGCCAACTTGTAGTGAGTTCTACGTTTTGCTTTTCTTGTTTTTGAATTACGTCTCTGCTGAACAGCCATTTTGCTACCTCCTCGTTATTCCTCTATCTTGAATTCCTTAAGTTTTGCCAATCGAGGATCAATTTCATCTTTCTTGGATGCCTGATATTCTTCCTCGCTTACAACTTCCCAGCCTTTTCCCTTTGGATATTTGACACCTTCTTTAACAACCTTATAAGGTATCTCCATCACAATCAGCTGAAAAATTGCTGGATACAACTCGACGATATCTTTTCTGGTTTCATGAACATCTACATTTGACGGGTTTTTTTCAAATGAATAAACCTCACAGGATGAAGTGTCAAATGGCACTTCCACATCTTCATTGGAGATGCTGCAAGGAACGATCATGACTC
>CAMEUL010000170.1 GCA_945938205.1 uncultured Traorella sp.
TTTCCAGTTTTAATGCCTTCCAAAACAGAACAAGAAGCCATAGGTTTATATTTTGAACGACTGGATAACCTTATCACCCTTCATCAGCGTGAGTAATTTTTAGGAGGACATCATGCTGAATAATATTGAAAAGAAAGATTTATTTTATGATTACTATGCGCAATGGATTACAGTTTATAAGGAAGGGGCGATAAGAAAAGTTACAATGGATAAATACTTGCTAACTTTGTCTTGGATTAAGCGTTTAGCACCTGAACTAAAAGTATGTGAACTAACAAGAATTACATACCAGAAATTACTAAATGATTATGCAATGTTTCATGAACGTCAGACCACAATGGATTTCCATCATCAACTAAAAGGGTCTATTCTAGATGCTGTTGATGAAGGCCTTATCGAAAGAGATCCGACAAGAAAAGCAATAATCAAAGGAAAAAAGGAAAGAAATAAAAAAATCAAATATCTCAATCAATTTGAATTGCATAAACTTCTTTCAGATTTGGAATTAGGACAAGAAATAAATTGGGATTGGTTTATTCTACTAGTCGCTAAAACAGGCATGCGTTTTTCAGAGGCTTTAGCTGTTACACCAAAGGATTTTGATTTTTCAAGGCAATCATTATCCATCAACAAAACTTGGGACTATAAAGGAAAAGGTGGATTTATGCCAACAAAAAATCAATCATCTATCAGAAAAATTCAAATTGATTGGCAACTTATAGTACAGTTTTCATCCTTAGTAAAAAACTTATCAGAGGATGAACCGATTTTTATAAACGGAAATGTCTATAATTCAACAATCAATGATATTTTGGCAAGACATTGTAATAAAGTTAAGATACCTGTTATCTCTGTTCATGGATTACGTCATACACATGCTTCACTTCTTTTATTTGCAGGAGTTTCGATTGCGAGTGTTGCTCAAAGACTAGGACACTCTAGTATGACAACAACACAAAAAACTTATCTTCATATCATTCAAGAACTAGAGAATAAAGACGTAGACTTAGTTATGCGTTCATTATCAAGTTTAAATTAATGATTTATTTGTCACGCTGATGAAGGAAAAAGAGGACTCATGGTTATATAAGTCCTCTTGTTTGTTTAATAAATCGAACCAGCTGATAATAAATCTTGGCTTCCAGTTTTTCATAATTGAGTTCTGCTTTTTTTAATAAGCCTAATTCAAATGTATGAGAATGTTTTGAATCTTCTAAATGAATCTTTAAGATTTCTCCTAAAGAATGTTGGATCGTATTAACATGTATCACAAGTTCTCCATTCTCAACCGAATGATTTAAATAACTATCTCTGAAACGAAAATCTGAATGATAGATAATCTTATATGAAACATGCATCTTTTCAAATGTTGTTTTGAAGTTTTCGTGAATGATAAATTTCTCACAGCGTTTTTCAATTTCTTCTTTGATAAGTTTTATTTGATCGTAGGCATGTTCTTTTGAATCCGCCTTGCATCCTAAACGAATTCTGACAGTTTCTTCACTGGCGTATAATGCAATCGTGACATCTTCTTGTTTCTGTATGAGATCATTTAAAAGAGAGGCTGCTTTGCTTTCGGAGAGCCCCATCGTAAGAATGTCTTCGGTATAAAGCACATCTTTTCTGTATTTTGAAAGATAGGGCAGCAGTTCATGTTCCACAACATATTTTAGTTCTTTGGGAGGTCCCGGTAAATTAATGATCATCTGATCATGATTTTCCATGACACATCCATTGGCAGTTCCCACTTCATTATCTAAGACCTTGCATCCTTTCGGGAAATCTGCCTGTTTGAAATTGTTTGAAGGAAGAACACTGCTTCGTGTCACAAAAGTACATTTATCTTTTACTTTTATAACTTCCTCTTCCCTTCTTTCCATTTCCAGTCCTAAAAACTGTGCACTTAGTTCTTTGGTCAGATCATCTTCTGTTGGTCCTAATCCACCTGTAGTGATGACACAGTCAGCACCTCTTTCAAAAGCCGTTTTCAAACAACCAAGAAAACGTTTTGGATTATCGCCTACAACACTTTGATAATAAACATCAAATCCCAGTTCTTTGCACATCTTCAAAAGACAGGCGGCATTGGTATTAACGATTTCTCCTAATAAAAGTTCTGTTCCTACATTAATGATTTCAATGTTCATCGTGAACTCCTTTTGTCCATTTATACTGACGATAAAAATACTCTGACAGAAGACAGGTAATCAGATTGGATAAGACCATTGACCACCAGATTCCGGTAGGTCCTAACTGAGTAAAGTGATAGAACAGATAAATCATTGGAATACGAAGTCCCCACAGACGAAATGTAGACAAAACAAGGATGAGTTTTGTATGACCCGCTCCTGAAAACACACCATGAATGTTCTGAAACCATCCCATAAAGAAAATCGTCATGGTCACATACATACAGTATTCCAATGTCAGTCGCATCAATTCCTCACTCGCATTATTCACAAAGAAATATACGAGATATTTTGAAGCAACAAAACCAATCAGCATGACAACAGCACTACATAGTGCTGTCAAAATCATAGCTTCACAATAACTGTTTTTGGCACGTTCTATATTCTTAGCACCTAAATTTTGCCCTACAAAAGGTGCTAGTGCGCCACCAAAGGCATTGACCGGAATATAATAAAGGTCCGTGATGCGATTTCCTAAACCATAGGCACTCATAGCAATGGAACCATAAGCTACAATTGACTTGTTCATCAGCACAAAACCAAAACTTGTCAGAAATTGAGCTAAGGAAGCCGGAATTCCAATCATGATGAGTTCTTTGAAGATCGATCCTTTAAAACTGTTTTTCCTTGAACAGGTCACATGATCATGATCACAAAAAAGAAGATAAAAAACAAAAGGCATAACTAGCACCTTGCTGATAACCGTAGCCATTGCAGCACCTAAAACGCCTAAATTCAATACAAAAATAAAAATTGGATCCAAGACCATATTCAGTATGGCAGCCAATGCATTCAGTGATACAGCAGTCTTTGCATCACCATCTGCCTGACGAATGGTCTGAAAGATATTCAAAAGAAACAGAAACAGAAAGTCAAAACTGATGCCCATCAAATAAACATAAGCATCCTGATAAATATCTTCAGGTGTTTGAAGCCAAGCCAATAGAGGATGAGCTCCTAGCATGCAGACAGCACCTATGAGCACCCCAAACAGGATGGCAATCACGACAAGATGCGTAGCATATTCATTGGCTGCTTCTTTCTGTTCTCTTCCGATGGCTTTGCTGATGCAGGAAATACCTGCAGCTGATAGACCAATTACCAAAGCACTACCGCATCCCATGATCGGACCAATCAAAGAAACTGCACCTACCTGAAGTTCTCCCATCTTTCCGATCCAGAAAGTATCCACAATATTATATAGCGAATTGACAAGATTCAAAATCATTAAAGG
>CAMEUL010000171.1 GCA_945938205.1 uncultured Traorella sp.
GTTGGAGCCTGTCGAAGTGAATTATTATGGAAGTCCAATGCCATTAAATCAGCTGGCATCCATCAGCGTGGTGGAAGGACGTCAGCTGTGCGTGAAGCCTTATGACAAATCAATCTTAAAAGATATCGAAAAAGCCATCAATGCTGCCAATTTGGGAATTACTCCTATGAATGATGGAGAATGTATCCGTTTGAATGTCCCTCAGCTGACAGAAGAAACACGTAAGGAACTGACCAAGGAAGCCAGCAAGATGGGCGAAGAAGGAAAAGTAGCCATTCGTAACATCCGTCGTGATGCCAATGATGCCATCAAGAAAAACAAGGAGCTCACTGAGGATGATGTGAAAAAGGCAAATGAAAAAGTACAGAAACTGACTGACGAATTCACAAAGAAAGTGGATGAAGTAGTCGCTGAAAAGAGCAAAGAAATCATGTCAATCTAGTCAAACACCCACAGATGTGGGTTTTGCTTTAAGGAGGGTTTTATGTCGAAGATATATCCTAAACATATCGCCATCATTATGGATGGAAATGGCCGATGGGCAAAAAAAAAGGGAAAACCACGTACAGCCGGACATCTGGCAGGAAGTGAAAATATCCGTACCATTGCTTTATATGCCAATCAGCATGGAGTAGAAAGTCTGACTCTTTATGCTTTTTCGACAGAAAACTGGGCACGCCCAGACGAAGAAAAAAATTATCTGTTTCAGCTTCCATCTTTGTTTTTCAAGAAATACATTGATGAGTTGAAACGCGAAAACATTCGTGTAACTTATATTGGAGAAATTGAACGTTTTCCAAAACAGACACGCAATGTTATTTTAGATGCCGTTAAACAGACATCCATGAATACAGGACTGAATCTCTGTCTAGCCGTCAATTATGGCGGAAGAAGAGAAATCGTTTGCGCGGTGAATGAGATCCTGAAAGATCCTGAAATTCATGAAGTCACTGAAGACATGATTTCAGATCATCTGATGAGTGAAACCAGTGAAGTGGATCTTTTGATCCGTACCAGCGGTGAAGTGCGTGTCAGCAATTTTCTTTTGTGGCAGATTGCTTACGCCGAAATGGTTTTTGTGAATTGCGCATGGCCTGATTTTGATCCTGAAGAATTTGAAAAATGTATCGATGAATTTAATCATCGAAATCGCAGATTTGGAGGTTTGAGTCAATGAAAACCCGAATACTGACAATGATTGCCATTTTGGCTGTGGTAATACCATGCCTGTATTTTGGCGGTATTTTTATGGAAGGATTGATCCTGTTTATTGTGACTGTAGGAACCTATGAATTTTCAATATTGGCGGATCATCCTCTTCCATTGCCCTTTGTGATCCTTTTGATCATACTGGAATTTATTGGATTATATCTACCTCAAAAACTAGTTTTTGCTTATGTGGGACTGATTGATATTCTTTTACTGGCTTTGCCGGTTTATCATGAACGTTTTACTCCAAAGGATTCATTTATCTGCATGAGTTTTATTTCATTTTTCATTTTAGTGGGTAATGCCGTGCAGGAAATCTATGCGTTAGGTCCACGATTTATGACATTGATCATCGTAGCCAATTACAGCAGTGATTCCTTTGCCTACCTTGTGGGACGCTTTTTTGGAAAGCATAAGCTGAATGAACGTGTTTCTCCGAAAAAGACCATTGAAGGCTCCATTGGTGGATGGGTCTTTGGATTTTTGTTCTCCCTTTTATTCTGGAAATTGTTTATGTTTGAAAATGAATTCAAACTGGTGCTTTTATCTGGCATCATGTGTCCAATATTCGGACAGATTGGTGATCTCGCTTTCAGTGCCATCAAGCGTTGTTACGGCATAAAAGATTTTGGAAATCTTTTGCCGGGACATGGCGGAATACTGGATCGTGTAGATTCACTGCTGTTTAATCTTGTCTGCTTTTACTTTTTAATGTTGTGGGTGATCTAAATGAAAAAACTAATACTTTTAGGTGCAAGTGGTTCAATTGGAACACAGACATTGGATGTGGTGGCTTCCCATCCGGATGAATATGAACTGGTGGCTTTCAGTGTAGGAAAACGCATTGAAGAAGCACGTAAAATACTGAATCAATGGCGCATTCCTCATGTTTGTGTTTCTAGAAAAGAAGATATGGAACAGCTTGCTTTGGAATATCCAGATACTGTTTTTCACTTTGGAGATGAAGGACTTCTGGAACTGGTATCGCTGAAAGATGGAGATTGGGTCGTTAATGCACTTGTCGGATCAGTCGGTCTAAAACCCACCCTGTGTGCCATTTCTCATCATAAGAATATTGCCCTTGCCAACAAAGAAACACTGGTTGTGGGTGGCAAGTTTGTTTTGGAAGCTTTAAAAAAATATCAGGTGGAACTCACACCGATCGATTCTGAGCATTCTGCTATCTATCAGTGTCTGCAAGGCGTAAGAAGAGAAGATGTGAAAAAACTGATCATTACCGCAAGTGGAGGAAGTTTCCGTGATAAAACACGTGATGAACTTGAAAATGTGACTGTTCAACAGGCTCTGTCACATCCAAACTGGAATATGGGAGCCAAAATAACCATTGACAGTGCCACATTAATGAATAAAGGATTTGAAGTGATTGAAGCACATTATCTGTTTGATATGGAATATGAGAATATTGATGTTCTGGTGCATCGCGAAAGCATTGTCCATTCAATGATTCAGACTGTAGACAATGCGATTCTTGCTCAGATGGGAACGGCAGATATGCGTCTTCCGATTCAGTATGCTTTGAGTGTTCCAAAACGCTATGAAGTCAAGAATTCGGATGAATGTGATTTAAGTATCATTGGTACGCTTCATTTTGAAAAACCGGATTTTGATCGTTTTCCATTACTGAAAACAGCTTATGAATGTGGAAAAAAAGAGGGAAATGCTTGTGCGATCCTCAATGCGGCCAAAGAAGTAGCCGTGAGTGCATTTTTAAATGAAAAAATTAATTTTCTGGATATTGAAAGAATCATTGCTCTTGCATTAGAGAAAATAGAATATATTGAAGATGCGACATTGGAACAGGTTTTAGAAACAGACCAGAAAACCCGTGAATTTGTCAGAGAATACCTGAAAGGTGGAATGGAATGGAAACAATCATCAATATTTTAGTCTTTATCTTGATTTTATCGCTGATCATCGTGATTCATGAATTGGGACATCTCATCGCAGCAAAAAAGTTTGGTGTCTACTGCAGTGAATTTTCCATTGGTATGGGCCCGGCTCTTTTGAAATGGAAAAAAGGTGAGACCACATGGTCATTACGTGCGATTCCTTTAGGAGGATATGTGCAGATGGCCGGAGAAGAAGGTGTCGAACTG
>CAMEUL010000172.1 GCA_945938205.1 uncultured Traorella sp.
GGTCCAGGTGGAATCTATTCCAGTTACGAATTAATGAAAAAAAATCCGAATCTTAAAGTTGCGGTCTTTGAATCCGGCAATCCTCTTGAAAAGAGAAAATGTCCAATTGATGGGAAAAAAATCAAATCCTGCATTAACTGCAAGACATGTGCAATCATGAATGGTTTCGGTGGAGCAGGTGCTTTTTCTGATGGTAAATATAATATTACGAATCAGTTTGGTGGAAATCTTTATGAATACATTGGAAAACAAGAAGCCATTGATCTGATGTATTATGTAGATGAAATCAACTGTCAGTATGGAGGCAGTGAAACAAAACTGTACTCAACTGCTAATACAAAGATCAAAAAACTTTGTCTTCAGAATGATCTTCATCTATTGGATGCCAGTGTCCGTCACTTGGGAACTGACATCAACTATATCGTTCTTGAAAACCTCTATAATGAATTAAAGGACAAAGTAGATTTCTATTTCAATTCAAAAGTTGAACAAGTAAAAAAAGTAGAAGAAGGTTTTGAAATTACGACTCGCGAAAACAGTTATAGTGGAGAAAAATGCATTATTTCCACAGGTCGAAGCGGATCTAAATGGATGCAGGAAATTTGTAATTCATTAGGTATTCAGACAAAAAGCAACCGTGTGGATATTGGAGTTCGTGTAGAACTTCCAAGTGATGTTTTCTCACATCTGACAGATGAACTTTATGAAAGTAAAATTGTTTATCGAACAAAAAAATTCCAGGATAAAGTCAGAACTTTCTGTATGAATCCTCGTGGTGTTGTCGTAAATGAAAACACGAATGGTATTGTGACCGTCAATGGTCATTCATATAATGATCCTTCTCTTTATACAGACAACACAAACTTTGCTTTGCTGGTCAGCAACCATTTCACAGAACCATTTAAGAGTTCGAATGAATATGGGGAAAGTATTGCACGTTTGTCCAATATGCTTGGAGGCGGTGTTATTGTCCAGCGATTCGGAGATCTCATACGAGGACAAAGAAGTACGCCTTCCAGAATTGAGGCATCTTTCTTGACACCAACCTTATCAGCCACACCTGGAGACTTGTCTTTGGTCATTCCAAAGCGTCAGATGGATGATATCATTGAAATGATATATGCACTGGATAAGGTGGCTCCTGGAACTGCCAGTGATGATACCCTTCTTTATGGAGTTGAGGTCAAGTTCTATAATATGCAGGTTGAAATTGATAATCATTTAGAAACATCTTGTCCAGGTTTATTTGTCATCGGAGACTGTTCCGGTGTCACACACTCCCTTTCACATGCCAGTGCCAGTGGAGTTTATGTCGCAAGATACATTACTGATCAAATGAAATAGTGCGTTTATATAACGCATTATTTTTTTAAAAATTGAAGATTTTTAACTTAAAAAGTAAAAAAATAGTCAATATTTTCTTTAAAAAAAGATAATGATTTTTGTGTTCACGACGAACAGTTGATAAATAATAATTGACTTTGAAGGAATTGTTTTGTATAATCAATGAGCAATGTTCTATTTGTAAATGATTAGAAAGTGGAGGTGTCAGTATGAAAAGAACATATCAACCAAGTAAAAGAAAACACCAAACTACCCACGGATTTAGAGCACGTATGAAAACAGTTGGAGGACGTAACGTTCTCGCTCGTCGTCGCGCTAAAGGAAGAAAAGTGTTATCCGCTTAAAAATCACCCATCGGGTGATTTTTTTTATGTTATAATACAGCCATGAAAGTTCTGTTAACAACTCTGAATGCAAAATATATTCATAAAAATCTGGCATTAAGATGGCTATATGTTGCATCTCCTATCAAAGAAAATACATATATCGAAGAATTTACGATCAAAGAAGAAAATGAATTCATCGTTCAAAAAATTCTTTCAGGAAACTATGATGTCATATGTTTTTCCTGCTATATCTGGAATATTGAAAAAACCAGAAAAATTATCCAACTGATAAAAAAAGAGAGAGACTGTGTAATTTTGGTGGGTGGACCTGAGGTTAGTTTTGAAAGTGAATATCTTCTGGATGAAGGGGTGGATGCCATTTCTTTAGGAGAAGGAGAAAAATCCAATTGGGAGTATATCATGAGTTTTTCTTCACCACATGAAATTGATGGCATCATGACAAAGAAATTTCCAAATAAGAAACAAGCTTTTGTTCATTTGGAAGACAATGAAAAAATGGAAGATCCATATTTTTTGGATTTTGATTTGAAAGATATGTCAAAAAGATATTTCTATCTGGAAACATCTCGCGGCTGTCCTTATAACTGTGCTTACTGTCTAAGTTCAGCTGATCATAAAGTACGTGTTTTCAGTGAAGAATATGTCATGAAAATATTAGAAAAGATAAAAGACAGCGACATTCGTCAGGTGAAACTTTTAGATCGTACATTTAATTGTATGCCGTCTCGTGCTTTAAGAATCGCCAGATATATGAATGAGCAATGTAAAAATCAAATATTTCAGTTTGAAGTGGTTGCGGAAACACTCAGTGATGAACTTCTGAATTTTTTCATGAACGAGGCAGACAAAAAAAGATTCCGTTTTGAAGTCGGAGTTCAGTCTTTCAATGAAAAAACACTGAAAGCTGTGGGAAGATATCAGAACAATGAAAAACTCAAACAAGTCATGCATCAGATGATTGAGGCAGGATGTATTCTTCATGTGGATCTGATTGCAGGTCTTCCTTATGAAGATCTGATATCTTTTAAAAAATCATTCAATGAACTGTTTTCTTTTCATGCAGCTGAATTACAATGCGGCATTTTAAAATTGTTGAAAGGAACATCTTTAAAAAGAAAAGGAAATGAATATGGTTATGTTTATGAAAGTAATCCTCCTTATTCTATTTTGAAAACAAACTGGCTGAGCGAAGAGGATCTTGCTTTGATTCATCATGTAGCCTATGGTGTTGAAAAATTTTATAATTCAGGTAAACTTAGAAGAAGTATTGACCTGATTCTTGAAAAAGGTTTTGCGGAAAACGCTTTTGATTTGTTTGCTGAATGTGGAAAAAGACTTTCTGTTTATGATCGTAAATACTATGATCATGATCTTGTTATGTGTTTAAGAGAAAGTGTGAAACAGGATCTTATCGTGGATGCGATTTTAATGAGTGATTATATGTCTTTGTTTAAACAGAAGCCTAAAAAATTGGAAATGACACATGTGGATCATGAAACGGTGCGAAATTGTTTTGAAAGGATAGCAGAAGAAGGATTCAGTACTTTAAATGAATGTTATCATTATGGACGATGTGAATATTATTTTGAGGATGAAGTTTGTTATCAGGTATTGT
>CAMEUL010000173.1 GCA_945938205.1 uncultured Traorella sp.
TTTCAAGATGCTTGAAATATTATTCCAATGACTTAATTGAAATACTGGGGAATGCTATGTACTATCAAAATCATTGGGTCCGGATCCTTCCTTATTCGATTGAAACAAGTAGCATCACAGCCAATATTTTATTTGATTATATGAAAAAGCACCATAAAATATGGTGCTGCAGAGATGAGAATGGGCATGTGATTTGGTTAAAGGGTTGTCAAGTGATTGAAAATTGTGTAAAATAAGGAAAGTAATGGAGGTGTTGAATTATGGATATTTGGGCATCAATCGGGTATACAGTGATCGGACTTGTTGTTGGGGGAGCACTTGGTTTCTATTTCACAAGAAGAATGTTTATGAAGCAGATGAAGGAAAACCCACCTATCAATGAAAAAATGATTCGTGCAATGTTTATGCAGATGGGAAGAAAACCTTCTGAAGCACAAATCAGACAGATCATGAAATCAATGGAAAATGCAAAATAGCTGATTTACAGCTATTTTCTTTTTTTATATAGAAAAAGGAGCAAATGCTCCTTAGATCCAAGTAACTTTGCTTTCTGTATGATTTCTGATACGTTCAATGTTGGCTTTATGACGATAAATGATCAGAATATCCAGTAGTACACTGGCAATGAGTACACTTACAGGTGCCTGTATTAACAATAATGAAAGCGTAGAAGCGACAGCTGCTACCATGCTGGATAAAGAAACCATCTTGCTCAGATAAAGCGTAATAAAGAAAGCGACTAAAGGTATGATAAAACAAAGCCAATTATGTGTCGTAAAGCAAGCAATCGCTAGCAAGAAACCAAACATGCTGGCAGCTGCTTTACCACCCTTAAAATTGGCAAAGCAAGGATAACAGTGACCTACACAAACTGCTAAGCCACACCAAATAGATGCTTCCAATGAAAATAATGATGTAATTCCAACCGGAATAAAGGCTTTTAAGGCATCTAGTGCAATAACACTGACACCGGCTTTTTTTCCTAAAACTCTTCCGGCGTTGGTGCCACCCAGATTGCCACTGCCAAACTGACGGATATCGGTATGATAGAAGACTTTCCCGATCACTAATGCGAAAGGGATCGATCCCAATAAATAACCTGCAATGCAAGATATGATGTAAACCATTCAATCACCTCAATTCTATTGTATCATTGAATTATAAAATGACAAACTAATTTTCAAAAAAATATGGTATAATAACACAGTTAGTGAGGTGTTTTTATGTGCCCAAAAGCCTATGATGCATCCAGTATTCAGGTTCTGGATGGACTGGAAGCTGTCAGAAAAAGACCTGGGATGTATATTGGAAGTACCGATGGGAGAGGACTTCATCATTTAGTATGGGAAATTGTAGACAATTCAATCGATGAAGCACTCAACGGACACGGAGATACGATTCGCATTACGATATGCAAGGATGAAAGTATCTGTGTAGAAGATGAAGGACGTGGGATGCCTGTGGGAATGCACGAAAAGGGTGTTTCTACCTTGGAGGTTATCTTTACAGTTCTGCATGCCGGAGGAAAGTTTTCCGAAGCTGGAGGATACAAGACAAGTGGAGGATTGCATGGTGTTGGAGCCAGTGTTGTCAATGCTTTGAGTGAATGGGTAGAAGTGACCGTACATACCGGCGGTAAGATCTGGCAGATGCGATTCTCAGAAGGTGGAAAAAAAGTATCGAAATTGATCGAACTTGGAAAAACCAATAAAACGGGTTCCAAGGTTCATTTCATGCCGGATAAAAAGATTTTTTCTACTACACATTTTTCATATTCTACAATATGCGAAAGAGCCAGAGAAAATGCTTTCCTTCTTAAAGGATTAAAAATGATCGTCGTGGATGAACGTAAGGATCCAATACGCATTGAAGAATATCATTATGAGAATGGACTGGAAGCATTCATTGATTATCTGCATGAGGATAAAGCAACCTTACATAAACCATATTCTTTTTCAAGTACCAACAATGGCATAACCATTGACTGTGCTTTCCAGTATACCGATGAATATCAGGAAAATATGTTTTCCTTTGTCAATATGGTGCGCACCAAGGATGGAGGAACCCATGAAGTGGGATGCCGCAGTGCTTTCACCAAGGTGTTTAATGAATATGCAAGAAAAAACGGCTTATTGAAAGAAAAAGAAAAGAATTTTGAAGGAAGTGATGTTCGTGAAGGACTTACTGTGGTGCTATCACTAGGTATTCCTGAAAATCTATTACAGTTTGAAGGACAGACCAAAGGAAAACTAGGAACCATTGAAGCAAAAAGTGCTGTCGAAAACATCGTTAGTGAAAAACTTTCCTTTTTCCTAGAAGAAAATAAAGAATTAGCTGTTTCACTGATCAAAAAGATGCAGCGAGCTTCTCAGGCAAGAGAAGCAGCCCGTAAAGCCCGTGAGGATTCACGTAAAGGGAAAACAAAGGGAAAAAGTGAAAAGGTGCTCAGTGGAAAACTGGCAGCTGCCCAAAGCAAGGATGCTTCTAAAAAAGAACTGTATCTGGTCGAAGGGGATTCTGCCGGAGGAAGTGCCAAACAGGGACGTGACAGCAAATATCAGGCAATCCTGCCTCTGCGCGGAAAAGTACTGAATACTGAAAAGGCCAGTATGGCAAGCATTGAAAAAAATGAAGAACTTAATACGATCATTCATGCCTTGGGAGCCGGTGTGGGAGCTAGCTTTGTGGCAGAAGACAGTGCTTATGGAAAAGTTATCATCATGACCGATGCCGATACAGATGGAGCCCATATTCAGGTGCTGCTTTTGACCTTCTTTTTCCGTTACATGCGTCCTTTGATCGAGCAGGGGATGGTGTATATAGCGCTTCCTCCACTTTATAAGATGTCTAAGCAGAAAGAAGTGCTCTATGCCTGGAGCGATTCTGAACTGAATGAAATTAAAAAGAAAATGGGAAGAGGCTATGAAATTCAGCGATATAAAGGGTTAGGGGAAATGAATGCTTCTCAGCTGTGGGAAACGACGATGGATCCCAAGACTCGTACTTTAATTCAGGTCAGCATTGAGGATGCGATGCTAGCCGCGAAGTGTCTTAATGGGAGATCGTGCTGATGTAAGACGTGACTGGATCGAAGAAAACGTATCCTTTACACTCGAAGATCATTTCAAGGAGGATCAGGATGAGTAAGAAAATCAAAGAAGAAGAAATCAAAGAAAATATCATCACGACACCTCTTGAAGAAATCATGGGAGATCGTTTCGGACGCTATTCTAAATACATTATTCAGGATCGTGCCCTTCCGGATGCCCGTGATGGCATGAAACCTGTACAG
>CAMEUL010000174.1 GCA_945938205.1 uncultured Traorella sp.
TTTGAGATTTGATGCATTTTTTATTTTTCGACTGTTTTATTCGTTACAGCCTCTTAACGAGGTTCCAGTCCTCGATCTTGGAAAGAGGCTTTTTTATCGTAAGATGGATTGTAGGCATAATAGTTTGCACAATCAAGATCACGACGAACGATTTCTAAAGCTTCTCCAAAACGCTGATAATGAACGATTTCACGCTGACGCAAAAATTCCAGAGGACGTTTCACATCATCATCATGAGCCAGACGAATCAGGTTTTCATACATTGTACGTGCTTTCTGTTCAGCAGCCAAATCTTCATGAAGATCCGTGAAAGGATCTCCCTTTGATTGGAAATGATGAGCCATGAATGGTTCACCACTGGCAGTTGCAGGATACATACCTAACGTATGATCAGCATAATAAGCGTTGAATCCACTGTCCTTGATTTGCTGAGTTGTCAGATTGCGTGTCAACTGACGGATGATAGCACTGACTACTTCCATATGATTCATTTCTTCACTGCCGATATCTGTAAGAAGTGCAATGATCTGAGGATGTGTTTGTGCATAACGCTGATGCAGATAACGGTTGGCAGCTGCCATTTCTCCATCTGGTCCACCTAATGCTGTGACAATCAGTTTTGCCATTTCAGGATCTGGCGTTTTAATATCTACTGGAAACTGAAGTTTCTTTTCATAAGTCCACATAAATTAGTCCTTTCCTTCCCATGGCCATGGGCAGCAGGCCCATTCCCATCCAAATTCAGTATCGACTCCTTGAGCTGTCAAAGGTCCACACTTGCATTCATATATTCTTTCCAAACGAGCCAGTTTACGGCGAATAATGCGATAATAACGTAATGCTTCAAAGTCGCAAGGATGCGTATCTAAGAACAGGATCGTTTCCTGAAGAGCAAAATCAAGAACCTGGATTCGACATTTCAGTTTCTTGCAGAAACTCTTTTCTTCATCACACATGCTGCGGCATCTTGTACAGCATTCTTCTTCATTGCATTCAAACCAAGAATCATCACTCTGAGCAGCATCGCATCTTACGTTACAGCCAAAGCGTTCATCTTCATTAAAGTCACGGAAATCAGAGCAGTGAACCTGTGATTCACAACAATCGCCATCAAATCCACGGTCTCTACAACGACATTCACGATCTTCATCACAGTCGCATTCACGATCTTTATGACATTTGCATTTGTCATCACAATCATTATCATTTCTTCTGCATCGATCACAGTCACAGTCGTCATCACATCTTCTGCGGTAATCAAAGTCACAGTCATCGTCGCATCGTCTGCGATGATCAAATTCATCAAAATCAAAATCTCTGCGTTCAAACTCGCGTGTGCGGTAACTGCGTCTTTCTACATCATCACAAGTGTCTTCACAGAAATCAAAATCATCGCGATCGTAAGTGTCTCTATCTCTTTCACAGAAATCAAAGTTGTCACTATTTCTCACAATTTTGTCCTCCTCTTCCTGTTCCACTGAATGGCTTATCTAATTCGTTAAACAATGTTCCACGGGCGATTGCTACATCTGGTTTATAAATTCTACGCCAGGACTGTTTCCGAACATAAGCCATTGCAAGCGGTCTGGTATCTCTTCTACGTCTTGTAAATCCTACTCCACTTGTCATATCGTATTCCTTTCTGAGGCTTGCCTCACTCTACCATATGTTGACACGATTTCTTGCTTTAGGTGGATTCCACGACAAAAGACAATCGCACACTACAACAAAAAAGGATAATCCGCAGAATATCCTTTTGAGAGTTTCTATTCTTCTTCTACTTCAAACTGAGAATTATATAACTGATAATAGAATCCTTTCTTTGCTAACAGTTCATCATGAGTTCCCTGTTCAACGATATCACCATGATCCATACAAAGGATCAGATCGGCATTCTTGATCGTTGAAAGACGATGCGCAATGACAAAACTTGTTCTTCCTTTCATCAGATGATCCATGGCTTTCTGAATTAGGATTTCCGTGCGAGTATCCACATTTGAAGTGGCTTCATCTAGGATCAGAATCTTTGGATCAGTCAGGATGGCTCTGGCAATCGTCAAAAGCTGTTTCTGTCCGCTTGAAATATTGCTAGCTTCTTCATCAAGAATGGAATTGTAGCCGTCAGGAAGAGTTCGAATGTAATGATCGATCTGAGCAGCCTTGGCTGCTTCTATAACTTCTTCATCAGTAGCATCCAATTTGCCATAACGAATATTGTCCGCAATGGAAGCACTGTAAGACCAAGTATCCTGCAAGACCATGCCAAACAGACTTCTCAGATCATTTCGAGTAAATTGCGTAATATCCAATCCATCGATACAGATAGCACCTTGATTGAGTTCATAGAAACGCATCAGAAGTTTTACGATCGTTGTTTTTCCGGCACCTGTTGGTCCTACAATCGCAACCTTCTGTCCCTGCTTGATATCAGCCGTAAAATCATGAATCACGATCTTTTCTGGAGTATAGCCAAAATGAACATGAGCGAAGATGACATCTCCTCTAATATCTTTCACATCTAACGCATATTCTGTATCCGGTTCTTCTTCTTTTTCTTCCAAAAATTCAAAGATTCTTTCACTGCTCGCCATTGTCTGCTGGAGCACATTGGAAATATTGGCAACCTGAGTCAAAGGCTGTGTAAAGCTTCGCATATAGGAAATGAAAGACTGAATATTACCGACAGTAATTATGCCCTGACTTGCATAATAGCCGCCCAGTACACAAATTACTACATATCCGATATTCCCGATAAAACTCATGATAGGCATCATCAGTCCACTTAAGAACTGACTCTTCCATCCGCTCTCATATAGCGTCTGATTCAAGACTTCAAATTTTCTAAAGCTCTTTTCTTCACCGTTGTACGCTTTTACAATCGTATGTGCACCATACATTTCTTCAATATGTCCATTGACATGTCCTAAGTATTCCTGTTGTGCCACAAAGTATTTCTGACTTCTTTTCACAACCCCCATAATAAATGTCATGGATACTGGAAGAACCAATAAAGCAACACAAGCCATCTGCCAACTGATGGAGAACATCATATAAAGAACACCCAAAACTGTTGTCACAGATGTAATGATCTGTGTCAATGACTGGTTCAATGAATTGGAAAGCGTATCTACATCATTGGTGAGATGTGAGAGAACTTCACCATGTGTCTTCTTGTCATAGTAAGACAAGGGAAGTCGATGGATCTTCGTAGAGATTTCTTTTCTTAACCGATAGCTGACCTTATTCGTAACACCGCTCATCAGCCAGCCCTGTAAATAACTAAAAAGAG
>CAMEUL010000175.1 GCA_945938205.1 uncultured Traorella sp.
TCCCGCGACAGCTGCGTTAAATCACGTGCAAATTCTGCAAGAAAAGAGCCGATTTTTTGACCGCGTTTTTGAGCGTTCTGGACAGAACCGGAAGCAAACTGGGAAATTGTTTCTTTGGTAATATGCTTATCTACATTGGAAGCAATTTCCAAAATGTTCAGAGCATAACGGATATCTCCATTGACATGACGGGCAATGGTCTTGCAGGCCTCTTCATCGATCGTTACAGAATGATTTAATCCCTTTTCAGAAGCAATGGCTCTGTGGAGCGCTAAAATGATATCGGCTTCACTGTTGGGCTTGACTTCAAAAAGATGACAGCGGGAACGGATGGCAGGATTGATTGCGAATAATGGATTGCTGGTGGTAGCCCCCATCAGAGTAATGGCACCACTTTCCACATAAGGCAAAAGCAGATCCTGTTTATCTTTGTTTAAACGGTGGACCTCATCAATAATAACAACAAGGCCCGGGAAGAATTTGCTTTCTTCAAACAGCTGATCCAATTGTTTTTTGTTGCCAGTCACTGCATTAAACAGACGATAAGGAAGACCGACTTCATTAGCCAGAACTCTGGCAAGAGTTGTTTTCCCACATCCGGCAGGACCAAAAAAGATCATGGAGAACAGATGTTTGTTTTCCACACATTTTCTTAAAATTTTGTTTTCGCCAATCAGATGCTCTTGTCCTAAAACGTCATCCAGTTTTTCCGGACGCATGCGATATGCTAAAGGTTCCATAAACAAATTCTACCATAAAATTGGGTTTGCTTCCAGATTTTCGGTTTCTTTCAGCTTTAAATTCATGTATAATAAAAAAAGGTGATAAAATGAGAGTTCTATTGCAACGTGTAAGTCATGCATCCTGTACGGTAGATGGCCGGATTACAGGTGCCATTCAGAAAGGTTACATGCTTCTGGTGGGAATTACCCATGAAGATAATGAAACGATCGTGAAGCAGATGGCAGAAAAAATATATTATCTTCGGATCAACGATGATGAAAATGGAAAGATGAATCTGTCCATTACCGATGTGAAAGGCGATATTCTGTCCATTTCGCAGTTTACGTTATATGCGGATTGTGTAAAGGGAAGAAGACCCGGATTTGAGAAAAGTGCTCAAAAGGACAAAGCCCTTTTCCTTTATCATGCTTTCAATGATGCTTTGCGTGATCTGGGGCTTCATTGTGAGGAAGGCATTTTCGGTGCTGATATGAAAATTGATTTGTGCAATGATGGACCGATTACCATCATGCTAGACAGTGAGGAATTATTTCATGGAAAATAAATATCTGTATGGAAAAGATATCGCAGAAATTGTGGATAATGAAACACAAGCTTTTGTGGAAGAATGCAAGAAAAAAAATAAAAAAACTCCTAAAATAGCCAATCTTTCAGTAGGAAATGATCCAGCCAGTGCTTCTTATGAAAAAGGGCTGATAAAGAAATGTGAAAAAGTAGGGGTTGACCTTGAAAAGGTTCAGTTAAAAGAGGATGTCAGTGAAATTGAATTGATACGTGTACTTCATCAGCTGAACCAGAATTCTCAGATTGATGGGATCCTGATTCAGATGCCTCTGCCAAATCATATCAATCTCAATAGAGTCCGTAATGAAATAAATCCTGATAAAGATCTCGATGGGATCCACCCCATCAATGCAGGACGCTTCTATCAGGGACTTCCTTGTTTTGTCCCTTGTACTGCCCTAAGTGCAATGGAATTTATTCATCACAGCAATACCGACTTGGAAGGAAAACAAGTGGTAGTTGTTGGAAGAAGCAATGTCATTGGAAAACCGGTGGCACAGATGTGTCTGAATGAACATGCGAGCGTAACGATCGTTCATTCAAAGAGCCATAACATTGAAGAAATCTGTTCTCGGGCAGATGTTCTGATCAGTGCTGTTGGAAAAGCAAGACTCATTAAAAAAGAATGGGTCAAAAAGGATGCCGTTGTGATCGATGTCGGCGTCAATGTGGATGAGAACGGAAAACTTTGCGGAGATGTGGATGAGGCAGATGTCATGGACAAAGTGAAATATCTGACTCCTGTACCTAAAGGTGTCGGTGTCGTGACCAATTCCATGCTGATGCGCAATCTGATCCAGGCATATAAAAACAGGAGGTAATCATGGAATACGATCTGAATGATATCGTCGAAATGAAAAAAGAGCACCCATGTCATAAAAGCAAGCAGTGGAAAATTATTCGCATGGGAGCGGATATACGAATCAAATGCTTAGGATGCGGATCCAGTGTTCTGTTTCCAAGAAGTGAATTTGAAAAAAAATGCAAGAAAGTTGTTTCTAGAGCAATAGAAGGGGAGTAAATTATGCCATTAACTGCAGGAATTGTCGGACTTCCAAATGTTGGAAAGTCTACGTTGTTTAACGCTATTACAAAAAGCCAGGTGGAAGCAGCCAATTATCCGTTTGCGACCATCCAGCCTAATGTGGGAGTGGTGGAAGTGCCGGATGCGCGTGTAGATCGTCTGAAGGAAATCTTTCACCCAAAGAAAACGATTTATACCACTTTTGAATTTACAGACATTGCGGGTCTTGTCAAGGGAGCCAGCAAGGGAGAAGGTTTAGGTAATCAGTTCTTAAGCAATATTCGCTTGTGTGATGCGATTACCCATGTTGTTCGCTGTTTTGATGATGTGGATATTACTCATGTGGAGGGAAGCGTGGATCCGATCCGTGATATCGAAATCATCAATCTGGAACTGACTCTGGCAGATCTTCAGACCGTAGAGAACCGTATCAGCAAGGTGGAAAGAAAAGCACAAACAACCAAGGACGCGGAAGCCAGAACAGAACTGGAAGTTTTAAAGAAACTTCAAGCTGTTTTATTGGAAGGAAAAGCAGCAAGAACGGTAGAACTGACAAAGGATGAACTCCTTTTAGTTAAAAATTTCTCTTTATTGACACTCAAGCCAATGATCTATGTGGCAAACATGAGCGAAGATGAAATCGGTGATCCTGAAAGCAATACTTATTATCAGCAAGTATGTGAATATGCTGCCAAGGAAAACAATATCGTGATTCCGATCAGTGCCAAAATTGAAGAAGAGCTTTCCGGCATGGAAAAGGAAGACAAGGAAATGTTTCTGCAGGATCTGGGAATTGAAGAAAGCGGATTGGACAAAGTTGTTAAGGCTGCCTACAGTATTCTCGATCTGTGTACATTTTTGACGGCAGGTGAAGATGAATGCCGTGCCTGGACGTTCAAAAAAGGAATGAGTGCACCTGAATGTGCCGGAATCATTCATACCGATTCCCAAAAGGG
>CAMEUL010000176.1 GCA_945938205.1 uncultured Traorella sp.
TTATTCTATCATATTTTAAAAAGACTGTCGACTACATTTGTCAACAGTCTGAAAAGCTCTATTGAGCTTTATACTGTTTTAACGCTTTCGCTATCTGATCAGGACAAGATGTTGGACGAGGTCCACAATGAATGCCCTCAAAAGCATTAATCGCTTCTTGAATATTTTTACCTTTTAAGATAGAACAGATTCCTTTAAGATTTCCGTTGCATCCTCCTGTAACCTTCATCGACTGGATGATATCATTTTCAATTTCAAATTCCATGATTTGAGAACAAACGCCTTTTGGTCGATATACATACTTCATAAAATTCCTCCTACTTCAAACGCTTCAAAACCAGATTGGTCACACTTCCTGTAAGAATTCCTGTTGGAATGCTCATGAAAAGCAGATATGGCAAATAAGTAATCATCAAAGCCTGCTGATACATGATCATTGCAACCCCGATCTGACCAACACAGTGAGCAACCGAACAGGCTACCGAAATTCCAACAACACTTAATCCGCTACTTTTTTTCAATAGAATCGCTGTAACGGATGATAAAACCACCCCACACAAAGACATATAAAAAACATAGTTAAAAATCATGCCATTCAGCAATGAGGCAAACACAACACGCAATAGATTAACTGTTAGCATGTTAATGTCATCGAATTTAAACAGCACCACAAGCCCTACAATATTTGCCAACCCCAAATGATATCCAGGAATAGGGGATGGAATTGGAATCTGACTTTCAATCATATGAAAGACGACTGCCAATGCAATGCACATGGCCATTGTTGTCATTTTTCTGGTTTTGTTCATAACTCACTCCTGCATGTTATTATACACAAAAAATAAAGGTAAGAAAACATCCGTTTTCTTTTTCATTCTTTTTTCTACTTAATCCAAACGAGTCTTATCGATCACATAAATTGAGTCACCATCTTTGAGACCATTGGACATACGGATCTTACCGTCTTCCAAAAGCCAAATGGCTTCCACTTCATCTAGTGAATTCACAAAATTCATTCCGGTTTCAAAGTCCATCAAGAAAACAGCGGAACTCAAAAAATCTGCCAAGCCACTGTCCTCCGTGATTATGCTGACACTTCTGAAATAATTGGCTGGATATAATGTATCCGGACGAATCAGATGATTATATCGATTCCCTTCTTCATCCTCAAAATATCTTTGATAGTCACCACTGGTCACAATAGATTCGCCTTCAACTACTATGACAATTTCATCTTCATAATTTGGATCATCTATTTCATGTTCGTAGGCGCCATCACGAGGAGACTGTATACCAACGCAGAATTTTTCACGACATTCATTCAGATAAAAATTCCCTTCTTTGATGATTTTTCTTTCTCCATGTGTTGCGACATTGCCGCCTCCACTCAAAAGGAAATTATCAACACCCATTTCGATCAGTCCATTTTTGATTAATTCAACAGCATAACCTTTTGCTGTAGCACCAACATCAATAGAAACATTAGCATCATCGATATAGACGGTTTTATTTTCCTGATCCAAATGAATACTATCAACATTCGTATGAAGATTGGCTGTTTGAAGTTCATCCAGACTAGGGACTTCCCCTATGCCTTCATTGGCTTCTGCTCTTTCTCGATAAGCATGCCAAATATTCAGAACACTTCCAAACGCTGTGTTAACATTGGAAGATAATGTATGATATCTTTCAATGCTGATAGAAAGCAGATCCAAAATTGGCTGTTCCACCTTTACCGCAGTTTTCCCGGCTGCATCATTGATCGTTTTGATATTGGCAATTCCTTCATAAGAAGTATATTTATCAAACAGCTGATCATAATATTCAAGTTGTTCTAAAATATAATCACATTGTTTCTTAAATTCTTCTTCACTTTTTGCATATGTCATATAAGTAGTGGCCGTATCGAAAGGTCCAAAAAAGTTTTTGGAATATAATTGATATTCTTCTTTTTTAGAACATCCACTACTTAAAAAAATAAAGAATACAAGTAAACCACTCAATATTTTTTTCATTAACATCACCAGACCGCATTATAACATAAATAGAAAAGCACACAACAAAAAATTTTTAAAACAATAAAAAAAAGACTGTGATTTCACAGTCTTTTGATTGATTGAACTATTTTAAGTTAGCGCCAGCTTCAGCGATTGCTTCGAGGAATGCATCAATAGTAATTGTACATTTAGAAGCTAAATCAGATCCAGTTGCAGGAGCTTTACCACCATGATAGTCTTCTACTTCAACAGCAGCAACTTCTTCAAGAGTCTTACCAACAGTAAATGCTTCAAATGCAGCAGCCTGTTCGTACCATTCTCCACCGTTTTCGATCTTTCCGTTCTTAGCAGAAGTTTCCTTCATTCCGTAAGCTTCTTTTCTTTCACCCTTAGTTTCAGTTACACCTTTATAAATCTGAGCAACATCCAGTTTAGTGTAAACAACTTTACCATTAGCATCAGTAGCAACTAAAGCAATAGTAGTATCAACCTGAGCTTTGTCAGCATTGTTAGCCATAACTTCACCAACACCAACTTTGTCAGCTTCAACTTCTTTTGCATTAGCAACAGCTTTTTCGATAGCAGCTAAGAAGTCATCAATAGTAATTGTACATTTAGAAGCTAAATCAGTTCCAGCAGCAGGAGCTTTACCACCATGATAATCATCTAATTCCATACCAGCAACTTCTGCAGGAGTTTTACCAAGGCAGTATTCTTCTAAAGCAGCTGCCTGTTCGTTCCATTCAGCACCGATTGGAGAAGAACCTTTCATTCCGTAAGCTTCTCCTCTTTCTTTCTTAGTTTCAGTTAATGCTTTCTTTTCATCAGTTGGAGTAGACTGAGCAACATCTAAATCGATGTAAGCGATCTTTCCATCTTTGTCTAAAGCAACGGCAGCCATAGTAGTGTTAACCTGATTTGTTTCTTCATTAAAACTACTTACAACTCCTAAACCAACTTTTGCATATTTTGCAGCTGGTGTGCTGCTGCATCCTGCTAACATTGTAACAACTAATGTAGAAGCCACAGCAACTTTCATAAGTTTGTTCATAAAATATCCTCCTTGTCTCACAATTCATTTTTTTTGAACAGTCTTATTATATCTTGAAAAAAACTTTTGTTCAAGCCCTTTTGATAAAATCTTAACTAATGTATTGTAAAGTATTGACCTACGTTAAATTTTTTTGAGACTTCCGTTTGAGCGGTTGTTTTCAAATAAGTTTCC
>CAMEUL010000177.1 GCA_945938205.1 uncultured Traorella sp.
GGCGGCGACCGGCTCGATCTTTTGAGAAAATCTATGGATTATGAAGTATTCGACAGACTGCTCGACAGAGAAGCACTGGCAAGCTACAAAGCCAATGCATTGAACCCACATACAAATCCAGTAACTCGTGGTGGAGCAGAAAACGATGATATCTTCTTCCAGGGAAGAGAAGCTCAGAACGAACACTACGCAAAAGTTCCTGACATCGTTGCAGAATACATGAAAGAAATCTCTAAGGTAACTGGACGTGAATACGCACCATTTACTTACTATGGAGCTGAAGATGCTGAAAGAATCATCATCGCTATGGGTTCTGTTACTGAAACCATTAAAGAAACAATTGATACTTTAGTAGCTGCTGGTGAAAAAGTTGGTATGATCAAAGTTCATCTGTACCGTCCTTTCTCTACGAAGTATTTGACTGCTGTTCTTCCAGCAAGTGTGAAGAAGATTGCTGTCTTAGACCGTACAAAGGAAATGGGTGGACGTGAACCATTATATCTGGATGTATTAAATGCATTAAAAGATCGTAAAGAACTTGTGATCACAGGTGGACGTTATGGATTAGGTTGAAAAGATACTGCTCCTAACCAGATCAAAGCTATCTATGATGAATTAGCTAAATCTGCACCAAAAGATGAATTCACGATCGGTATCAACGATGATGTGACAAATCTGTCTTTAACTCCAGATCCAAACTTTGAAGTAAAAACAGATTACACTTCATGTCTGTTCTACGGACTTGGAAGTGATGGAACAGTAAGTGCCAACAAAAACTCTATCAAGATCATTGGTGACAATACTGATCAGTATGTTCAGGCATACTTCGCATATGACTCTAAAAAAGCCGGTGGGGTTACACGTTCTCACTTGCGTTTTGGAAAGAGTCCAATCAAATCAACTTACTATATCAACAATGCTGACTTTATTTCATGCTCACTGGATGCATATGTATTCAAATATGACATGGTCAGCAATCTGAAAAAAGGTGGAACATTCCTGTTGAATACAACTTTCTCTAAGGAAGAATTAGAAAGCCACCTGCCTAATCGTCTCTTGGCAACTCTGGCAAAGAAAGAAGCTAAATTCTATATTATCGATGCTACTAAGATTGCTCAGGAAATCGGTATGGGAAGAAGAACAAATACAATTCTTCAGTCTGCATTCTTTGCACTGAATACACAGATCATGCCTTATGATCAGGCAGTAGAACTGATGAAACAGGCTGCTAAGAAATCTTACTCTAAGAAGGGTGAAGAAATCGTTCAGCTCAACTACAAGGCTATTGACTGCGGTAAAGACGGACTTGTTGAAATCGAAGTTAAACCAGAATGGGCAAATCTGACTTACGATTCAGGAAGAAAACTGACAGGAGATGAATACTTCGACAAGCACGTGGCTCCAATCAACCACCTCGAAGGATATGATCTGCCAGTAAGTGCCTTCACAAAATACAACCTGCTTGATGGATCTATCCGTAACAATGTAGCTTACGAAGAAAGAAGAACCATCGCTGTTCAGGTACCTACTTGGGAACCAGATAACTGTATCCAGTGTGGATTCTGTTCTTATGTATGTCCACATGGAACTATTCGTCCATTCCTTCTGACTGAAGAAGAAGTCAACAACGCACCAATGGAATTCAAGACGATCCAGGCAATGGGTAAAGGTGTTGAAAACATGAAATACAGAATTCAGGTTTCACCTGACAACTGTGTTGGATGCGGACTTTGTGTGACTGAATGTCCAGGAAAGGCTGGAAACAAAGCTCTTAAGATGGTTGACATCAATTCGAAACTGGATCAGGTTCCTCTTGCAGATTACCTCTACAAACAGGTTCCTTACAAGACAGAATACTTCTCAACAGACACTGTTAAGGGAAGCCAGTTCTTGATGCCTTACTTCGAAATCAGTGGAGCATGTCCAGGATGTGGAGAAACTCCTTACTACAAACTGGTATCTCAG
Source organism: uncultured Traorella sp. (assembly GCA_945938205.1). Classification (GTDB taxonomy): domain Bacteria; phylum Bacillota_I; class Bacilli_A; order Erysipelotrichales; family Erysipelotrichaceae; genus Traorella. The sequence goes on from CAMEUL010000177.1 coordinate 1,966, forward strand.
CTGTTCGGTAAAGATATGATGGTAGCTAACGCTACTGGATGTTCAATGATTTACTCTTCATCTACACCATCAACTCCATTTGTTAACGACAAAGACGGAAACGGTGTGGCTTGGGCTAACTCATTGTTCGAAGACAATGCTGAATACGGATATGGTATGGCATTGGCTCAGAACTTCAAAGAAGCTCGTATCTTGAAAGTTATGGAAGACAACATGGATTCTGTAGAAGAATCATTGAAGGAAGTCTTCACGAAATATATTGAAGCAGGAAACAATCGTGATGCTCAGAGAGAACTCGTTGAACCAATCATCAGCCGTGTTAAAGCAAGTGCTAGCGAAGCTGTAAAAGAACTGCTTGAATACGAAAGAGACTTAGTTGGTAAATCAATCTGGATCGTCGGAGGAGACGGATGGGCTTACGATATCGGATACGGTGGACTTGACCACGTATTGGCTAACAACCTGAATGTCAACGTATTGGTATTGGATACTGAAGTTTACTCTAATACTGGAGGACAGTCTTCTAAATCAAGTCAGGCTTCTTCTATCGCTAAGTTTGCTGCCGGTGGTAAAGCAACTGCTAAGAAAGACCTTGGACAGATCGCTATGGCTTACGGACACGTATATGTAGCTTCTGTATCTATGGGTGCTAACAAGGCTCAGACATTGAAGGCTATCAAAGAAGCTGAAAGCTATGATGGACCATCTTTGATCATTGCTTACTCACCATGTGCTGAACACGGTATCAAGGGAGGCTTAAGCAACCATCAGAAAGCTCAGGCTAAAGCAGTTGAATGTGGATATGTGACTCTCTATCGTTTCGATCCACGTAAAGAACAGCCACTTACAATTGATTCCAAAGAACCAAACTTTGATGAATTCGTTCCATTCTTGATGAGTGAAACTCGTTACGCTCAGTTACCTAAGCTGAAGGGTGAAGAAACAGCTCACGAAATGTTTGAAAGAACAATCAAAGACGCTAAGAAACGTTATAACCGTTTGGTTAAATTATCTCAGGAATAAAATGATATTGGGATGGAAACATCCCAATATTTTTTTATATAAACTATATTCATTAAAATGAATTATTTTCATTTTTAAGAATAAACTTAATTGGCAAAAAAAGATGCGCTTTTATGTGTATAGATGATTGATATACGCATAAATGCGCATTATAATAGTATACGTAGGAGGTACTGCACT
>CAMEUL010000178.1 GCA_945938205.1 uncultured Traorella sp.
CATATACATATCCAGACCAGTCATACTGCGAACTGCTTGGGACAAATAGATTTACCACAGATCGAATGACCTGAGAGACTCCCAAGAGCCCGCTGCTGTAGAGATTCAAAGGCACCACAAACAGATTGACACCCAAGGCAAACATGCAGCTTCCAAGGATTACAATGAAATAAGGTTGTATTTTCTTGATGTTCATGTTCTCTCCCCTAACTGTATTTCTTTTCATCGTTCTGAATCAAGTCTTTCAGATCGCTTTTTTTGATTTCAATATGATCCAGATCCTTTATATCTACACCCAACTCTTCTAATAGACGCAGGATCATTTCTTTGGGATCTAAACTCAAAGGATCAATTTCTTCTTTTTTTGGAAGAAAGGCATCATCTATTTCATCCAGGCGGTCCACTAGTTCACAGGACACATCAAATTCCTTCATGATTTTCTCCAAAACATTCCATAAAGAGCCATCTCGCATTTCAATGCATGAATCTTTTCCCACTCTTTCCCATCGTTCAATGATCATATTGACCAATATATAGGACATGGTCTTCAAAGATACATTACTCAATACCTCTGTATCAAAACCGCTATCTTTATTTCCAACAATAGCTAGGGTTTTTACTTGACCATCATCATCAAGTAATGATAAGACATCTGCCTGAATAGTCTGATCGTTTTTGTCAAACTGATCTTTCAGCTGCTGGATAAAATGAGAAGATAGAAGTTCAAAATGATAAATATTCAGTTTTCCATCCATTTCTCTGACTTCATCCTGATCATTGATCTCGATCATTTTCCCATACTGAAACTTGATGTTTTCTTTTGCACAATGAGCAATTGCCTTTACATACTGTCTCAAGGCATCCAGATAAATCATTTTAAAGAAAGAAGGAATACTTTCATCATGAACCACACTGGCATAGCTTAAAAAGCAGCCAAAGTTTCCCACAGTAAAATCAAATTCTTCCTGTTCATTCTTCTTCATTAAGGTCAATTCAATACAGTCATGATATTTAATGATGCTTTGTACGATGGCAGCTGGACGAACAGAAGTATATTCCACCAGTTTGTTGCCATTGATATGAAAATTGATGATTACATCTTCACTGGCATCACATCCCATATAAACTTCCCTGTTATGATGAATAATCTTTACAATCTGATTATGCGTATAATCCTGAAAAAAACGAATAGAAATCAGTTCTTTAACAATTTCCTGCACCTGATTCAAAAAATCATGATGACTTGTTTCAAACATTGAAAGACACTGATTGACATATTCCATTTCAAAACTGCTCTGATATTTATTGACAATCTCTTGACTGCTTGCTTCATAAAGGTTTTTCCCATGATATTCAACACACTTGGGAACTTCACATTCCAAAAAAGCTATCGGCTTCACATGAAAAACAAGATGGTCTACTATATCATAGTGATACATGATCGAATCTTTCAAACTTAAGCGTATCAGAGTTTTATCCGTATCCTCAATCAGTTTATTGTTTTTCTCAAAGAAATAACTTTCACAATGGTCCAAGCCAAAAAGCAATTGAATGATTTCATGCAGTTGCACATACGTATATTTCTTTGGAAGCAGAAGGGTACGACTGATTTTTTTGTTTCTGCCAGACAAAGCAATTTCCAATTGAACAGCTTTCATGATAACCTCCTTTACTCACTTTTCGCATAAACGACAACTTTATTTGGAAGACAGGTAATAGGCGATAGAGAAGATTCATCTTTCCATCCCATTTCCTCACAGTTATGGTTTGGACATTCTACATTGATGACACGGAATTTCTTATCCTTGACTTCTAACTGCATATGGCCATAACTGCCATCAAAGGAATAAATTTCGTCCTTCTCAAGATCAAAGGTCAGGATCACTTCTCCATCACATTCAACGATTCCTTTTTCCGCATGGGTGTTTCCTGATATCATTTTTAAGATGAGCAACGCAATTCCTGCGATAATAATCAGGATTCCGATTAGTTTTATATCTTTTTTATTCATACCCTGAATTATAGCGAATTTTAGAAAAAAGTACAATTCAAAGTATCGAATTGTCATGACATTTTATGGGCAGAGTGATAAAATAATACTATATTAGGAGATTCATATGGAAAATGATAAAGTGATGGTTCTTGAGGACATGCCTCAGGAAATAGTTCTCAGTGAAGAAGAACAACAAAAAGTGAATGAATATATTCAAAAAATTGATCTTTCAGATACCAATAGTATTTTACAGTATGGAACCAATGCCCAGCAGAAAATCGGAGATTTTTCTGAAAGTACTCTGGAAAGGATCCGCACCCGTGATTTAGGAGAAGTGGGTGAATCCTTGAGTTCTTTGGTAGCTGTCTTAAAAACAGGAGAAAAATCCGATAAAAAATTTCTTGGAATTTTCAACCGCAATAAAATGGAACAGATCAAAGCAAACTACAGCAATGCCCAGGAAAACATTGAAAAGATCAGTGCTGTACTGGAAAAGCACCAGATTAGCTTAATGAAGGACATTGAAATGCTGGATCAGTTATATGCCATGAATCTAGACAATTTCCGCGAACTGACCTGTTACATCATGGCAGGAAGAAAGAAACTGGAAACAGCTAGAAATGAAGAATTGCCGAAATTATTGGAAAAAGCACAAAGCGGCTTGCCTCAAGATGCTCAGGCAGCCAATGATTATGTTCAGTTCTGTGACCGTTTTGAAAAGAAACTGCATGATCTTGAACTGACTCGCATGGTCAGTATCCAGATGGCACCTCAAATTCGTCTGGTGCAGAACAATGATTCCTTGATGGTAGAAAAAATCCAGTCTTCCCTTTTGAACACCATCCCTCTCTGGAAAAGTCAGCTGGTGTTGGCCTTAGGTTTGGAGAATTCCAAAAATGCCATGGAAGCTCAGCGAAAAGTCAGCTACATGACCAATGAACTGCTGATGAAGAATGCGGAAATGTTGAAACAGGGAACTATTGGTACTGCAAAGGAAAGTGAAAGAGGCATCGTAGATCTTGAAACCTTGCAGAATACCAATAAGCAACTGATTGAAACTTTAGATGAAGTCATGAAGATCCAAAGTGAAGGTCAGCAAAAACGTGCCGCTGCAGAACAGGAACTGAGACGCATCGAACAAGAATTAAAAGAAAAACTGACA
>CAMEUL010000179.1 GCA_945938205.1 uncultured Traorella sp.
ATGATGAATCAAATTGATTACTTCCCAGAAATTCTTCACTGCCATGACTGGCATACAGGTATGATTGCCTGCATGTGCAAGGAAAACTTCAATCATGACTATCGTTATCGCGGCATCAAACATGTTTATACGATCCATAATCTAGCTTATCAGGGAAATTTTGGACCAGATATGCTGGAAAGCTGTCTAGGACTTGGAAAATATGTCTTTGACAATGGAAATGTAAGATTTGATGGCGGTATCAGCTTCATGAAAGCAGGTATTGTATATTCTGATAAGATTACAACTGTTTCTCCAAGTTATTCACAGGAAATCAAGACAAGTCAGTTTGGAGAAAGAATGGAATCTGTATTACGATTCAGAGGAGCGGATCTGTGTGGCGTTGTCAATGGTATTGATACTGATATGTGGAATCCTCAGACAGATACACATATAACCAAGAACTACACTTTAAGAACGTATAAAAAAGGAAAAGCAGAAAGGAAAAACTAGGACTGGAAGTGAAGGAAGATGTAATGCTGGTAGGACTTGTTTCAAGACTTACTTGGCAGAAGGGCATTTATCTCATTATTGAACAGCTCTTCAACATCTGTAATCAGCCAATTCAGTTAGTGATCCTTGGAAGTGGTGAAAGCGGACTTGAAGAAAAACTGCGTGAAGCAGAATGGGGCAACAAAGGAAAAGTATGCTTCTATTGTGGCTACAACGAAGATCTCTCTCATGAAATCTATGCCGCAAGTGATCTCTTCTTAATGCCTTCATTATTTGAACCATGCGGTATTTCTCAATTGATTGCTATGCGTTATGGATCTTTACCACTTGTTCGTGAAACAGGCGGTCTGAAGGATACTGTACAGCCATACAACCAGTATACTAAGGAAGGCTGTGGTTTCAGCTTTGCCAACTACAATTCCAATGATATGATGCATGCATTGTGGGAAGCTATTAATCTTTACTACAATGACCAAGCTTCTTGGAAAGCAATTGTTACAAATGCTATGAAGAAGGATGTGTCTTGGAAACAGAGTGCTGAATTCTATTTAGGAATTTATCGAGAACTCAGAGGAGAATAGAAAAGAGTGTGCAGGAAACTGCACACTTTTATGAAAGGGGAAATATGAAGTATACGGAATATGAAAAGAAAACATTGGGAAATCTTTTCAGATATTTAAGAAACAAGAATGAATTATTGATTTCTGATATTATAGATCAGATTTGTTCAGAAAAAACATATCGTGAAATAGAAAAAGGAATCATAAAAAAAGACAAGTATTATGAAGAACTCATTCATAGCTTTGGCTATACATATCAATCATTAAATGAATTAAAAGAATGGCTGAATACTTTTATGCCATCCTTTTATCATGCGTGCGACTATATGGATGAAAAAGCAATAAGCAATCATTACAAGCAACAAAAGGATTATTTTTCAGACAAAAAAGATTCTATATTATATCATCAGTATTCATTACTTTTTGACTATTTATTTCGCTATTATAAATATGATCGATATTTAACCGCAGATGAGATCAGAGAAATATTGACGTTGTTAGAGTTTGTGGAAGATGAAAGTCTTAAGGTATTGCTTATTGAAGTAATGGATCTATCAAATTGGAATGAAGTGTGCGATCAACAACTTGCTCAACTAATTTTTGATTTGCTGGATGAAGATTGCACGAATACCATTATCATGTATCATTATTCTTTAAAAAAAGAATATGATTATGAAATTTTTCAGAGTCTGAAAATATTTGAAAACCTTCGGGATATTCTTAAAAATACAGATAATGATTATCGAAAATGTAGGACAGAAATAGCTATTTTCAATATTATTGATAGTTTTGAAGTTGATAAAGCTGAAAATGAGATGATACCAGAATTATTAAGACTAGCAAAATCAAAAAAAATACCTAGAAAACTAGAAATCAGTATTTATTTCAATATTGCTAGTCACTTCTATCATGTGAAACATGATTATAAAACTGCTTATGATTATTATTCCTTAAGTTTTAAGATGGATAATAGCTTGAAGACTACGTTGTTATATCTTTGCTCGTGTTGTCGTGAATTAGGGTATGAATTGCCTAATGAACTTAATAATTTTAAAGAGAACATTTCACAGTATCTTGAATATTTTATACGCATGAAAAAAGGGGCTGATTATAAAGCCCTTGAAGATTTCATCATGCACAATCTAATAGATTTATTAAAGTTTGAAAAGCATTATGAGCCTTTTTGGAAAATGTTTGAAAGTGAATTAAATCATTTAGTCTCTGAAACACGTGACTATTCGCTTTTGCATACTTATCGAGCCATAATGAAGAAATATAAAGTTGTTATTTAGTGATCTTTACAACCTAGGCCAAAACATATATTTCCATAATTTTGAATGTTTGGATGAGTATTTTCTACATAGTTAAGATTTAGTAATAAAGAAAAGATAAGTAAATATTTCATAATAATAACCTCCTGTAAAAGATAATATCACAATAAAATATAGCATATTTCAATTTACCGAAATTCTGTAAAAAAGCTATTAAATGAAGAATTTAACAACATTCGGTAAAACGATAAAATAGGTAATTAAATATGATATATTGTATACATCAGGAGGATAGACCAATGGATATAGAAATAAATGAATTGGGAAAGAACTTAATTTTACGAGGAGGAAAAATCAGTTAAAAAAATATTTAGTCTTATATTAAGTTTATCATTTATTCTTTCTGGAGTGTTCTCATTAAGAACGTTTGCAAATGAAAATCTGTTAGAATCAGAATGTCATGATCATGAAGCTTGTGAAGAATGTGAAGATGTTTTAGATGGAGATTCAACAGTATAACCACGTGCTGTGATTTGTATCAATTGTGGAGGAAGCTCAAGAATAGTAAAAACATATGGACCTTGGGGCACAATTGAAAAAACGTGTACCCACTATCCTCATGGAACAGACGAATATCACAAAAGAACAGTTTATACAACATATATATGTTCAAATTGTGGAATTACAATTAAAACTTTTACTTCAGAAGAAACACAATTTGTTGATTGCCATGGATGGTATTAAGCAAAATGAAGTATTAATTACTTTCATATAAACCAATAATTTAGTATTATAAACCTAGGCTGAGTATATATTCAGCCTCT
>CAMEUL010000180.1 GCA_945938205.1 uncultured Traorella sp.
ATCCCTACATTGAAATGATATCCCCCAGCATTAAAATCATAGGCTGATTCCACATCCACGCCCCCTAACGCATCCACGATCTGTTCAAGGGATGAGAAATTGATCCTTACATAATAGTTCATATCAATTCCCAGATAATTGGACATCGATTCTACCGTACAATCCACACCAAAAATACCGGTATGAGTCAGTTTATCTAACTGATTGCCCTGACAAACCTGTGGAATATAATAATCACGAGGAATATCCAAAATAAAGATCTGACGAGTCTGAGGATTAATGGTCATGACTTTATTCACATCACTGCGTCCCAGTGTCTGAATCGAACCGCTCTGATCGATACCGCTGATATACACATTAAAGGTTTTCTTGGTAACATCAACATTCACAGAAATATCCTTGTTTTCTTCTTCATAGAAAAAACTATGGATCACACGTGTCTGTTCTGAGAAATCCGGATGGGTTTCCTCAAACTGACCACGCATGGCTTCATTTAAGATCATGGCTTCCACGCCACCATTTAATAAATCGTCACCAAATGTGTCAAATCCCAAATAGTTTTTGAACTGCAGTTTGGCATTGATCTCCTTCATTTCAGATATGGCCTTATCAGTATAAATTGAATTTCCAACCTGAATGTTTCCAACCAATCCCGTAATATCTTCGATTTTTTCAACAGTTGACTCTTTTTTCACAATGACACTGACTTCAATTTTTTTCGTGTCATTATTGATAATATTTCGAATGGTATGATTCATCTTATAGATGTACACATTTCCAAGAATCAGTAAGATACTTAAAATACCAATGAGGACCTTCCCTAAAGTTTTATTGGTCTTATTGATTTTTTTGGATAACTGAAGAAACATCAATCCGCCAGCCATCAAAATCACTACCAGACAAATGATTGAAAAATACAAAATCGGTAGTTTATCCATCAGATACAGTTGAATCAGAAAAGCTAAAGACAAAACTGTGAATATCACTGAAAACAATATTTCAAGCACATTTTTCTTTTTCATTCCAACACCTCTTTTAAAACCTGTATATTATACCATATAATTCCAAAATGTCTTGAAAACCCATAATTTTACACATTTTCAAGTTCTTTCATCGCTTGAGGAATTCGCTCAATAAGCTGAGAAGGCAACACTGTATGCTGACTTTGGGCAAGCTGATCGCCAATCATTCCATGAAGATATACTGCAGAGATTGCTGCTTTCATGGGATCCATATGCTGTGCCAAAAAACTAACCAGGATGCCGGAAAGCACATCACCGCTGCCACCGGTAGCCATGGCACCATTCCCACTCATATTTCGATAATGACGATTTCCATCCGTAATCAACGTATGTGGTCCTTTTAATATCAGGATCACATGATATTTCCTTGCAAATTCGATGGCTGCTTCATTCAAATCTTTCGCATCGGGACACAGGCGCTGAAACTCACCGGCATGTGGTGTCAGCAGAATTGGTCTTTGCTGGTTTTCAAGAAGTGAAAGATTTTTTGCCAGCATATTCAAAGCACTGGCATCTAAAACTAACGGCAATGAGGTTTCTTTTAGGATATAAGACAATAGTTGTTCATCTTCTGCCAAACCGCATCCGATCAGCAAGGCATCATAATTTGCTGTTTTCCACAATTCATGGCGGGAAAAATGAATAGCTTCCGGAACATAAAGCGAAGCCAGATCTTCCACTCTTGGTGTAGAACTTAAGGCAGTAATGCCACAGCCACTGTACACACAGGCCTTGGTACTTAATAATGCAGCTCCCTGATACATATCACTGCCACAGAATAAAACAGCTTTGCCATACTTTCCTTTATGTCCATCATAACTTTTTTTCTCAAAAGAAATGCTGTTCACACTTTCACACAGACTTTCTTCTTCCGGTATACATCCATCAAGAGACAAAACTCTGATTTCTTGAGTATAAGCATTGGGTGCAGGATTCAGAAACCCGAGTTTCATGGCAAAAAAAGTTAAAGTCATATCTGCTTTCACACAATTTTCATAAGGTATTCCACTGTCACAATTCAGTCCACTGGGAAGATCGATCGCTAGTATCTTCTGATCACATGCATTTAAAAACTGTATAAGATCTGCATAGATACCTGTCGGATTGGAATGAAGACCAAAGCCAAACAAACCATCCACACCCACGCTCAAAGAAGAGGCTTTTCTTTTGAATACATCAAGATCCTCTTCAATCAGCAAAGCATCTTGACATTTTTTATAATAATAAGCACAGGCTTCACTTCTCTTTCCTTTCACTCCATAAATAAGGACTTTTTTCTGAAGTTCATGCAGTTTGGCAGCCAATGCATAAGCATCCGCACCATTATTGCCACAGCCTGCACAAATAAAGAAAGAATCATATTCTTTTACTTCCTCTAGAAGAGCTTCACTGGCCTTATCCACAAGTTCAATGATCGACATTTTTTCTAAAAAACAAGCATCTATTTTTTTCATCTGACTTTGTGTTCCTATTTTCATCTTCCCACCTCATATTCATTATAAAACAAAAAAAACGATTGTCCTAGAACAATCGTCCAATATCATTGGCTGTTGCGAAAAGCATCAAAGCGATGATCAAGACCAAACCTGCCATCATGACAGCTGTCTGTACCTTTTCACTCAATTTATGACCAATGGCTTTTTCAACCAAAACGATTAGAATTCGTCCGCCATCCAGAATAGGAATAGGAATCAGATTAAAGATTCCAACATTCAGTGACAAGAGTCCCAGCCACATGACCAAAGCTATCAATCCGGCATTTGCTACCTGCGAAGTAGCCTGATAGATTCCAACTGGTCCACTCACATCCTTCAGTCCAACACCTCTTATCAGATTGCCTAATCCGATCATGATCTGTCCTGTCATATCCACCAATTCTTTTCCGCCATAATAGAAAGCCTCATACCAGGAGATGTTTTTGACCTTTCCTTCAGCTTTTACACCAATCATATAGGCTTGATAATCTTCATTCCATTGCGGTGTCAATTTAAAATCAATCTGTTTGCCATCTCTATCCACAGTAAACAGCAGCATGCCTTCCTGATAATGATCCAACGCTTTTCCCAGATCATAAAATGTTTCCGGCACATAACTGCTACCATCCGTCATCGTGATCTT
>CAMEUL010000181.1 GCA_945938205.1 uncultured Traorella sp.
TTCTTTACAGCCCAGATCTTCACAGACCGTAAAAGCAGTTTTGCTGGTGCCTCCACTTCCCATGATGGCGACCACTTTATTCTGTAGGGAAAAATGATGCGTTAAGCTCCATTTCATTCCTTCATAATCCGTGTTGGTTGCCAATAATTTTCCATTTTTGTTTTTAATGGCATTGACGGCACCAATTCGTTTGGCTTTTTCATCAATCTCATCACAATATGCTATGACCTTTTCTTTATAAGGAATCGTTACATTGATGGCATCAAACTTTTTTTCTTTCATGAAAGAATCAAATGCTTCTGCATTGAGTTCTATCAGATCATAGTTGTATCCGGCAACACTTTCATGTATTTCTTTGGAGAAACTGTGACCCAGTTTCTCTCCAATCAGTCCCGCTTTCATAGGCGCATCCAGTCCGTTCCATATTTTTCAGCGCACAGATCCAACAGAGCCAAGGCGATCATCGAATCCACGACGACACGGGCACGATGGAAGATGGCAGGATCATGACGGCCCTGAAGTGTGAGTTCATCATTTTCCATGGTTTTTAAATTAACAGTGTGTTGTGTTTTGAAAATGCTGGCTGTTGGCTTGATGATCGTTTTTATGATGATTGGCATTCCATTTGAAATACCACCATTAATACCACCGTTATGATTGGACATGGTGGAAATGATACCATGATCGATTTGCCATGCATCATTTACTTCACTGCCCTTATAGTGAACAAAATCGAAACCTAATCCAAACTCGACTCCTTTGACAGCAGGAATGGAAAACAGATAAGCGGAAAGCTGACTTTCCAGAGAATGAAAGAAAGGTTCCCCAATGCCGATAGGCAGATGAAGAATACAGCTTTCTAGAATACCTCCAACGCTGTCTTTTTCAAGAGCTGTCTTTTCAATATGATCGATCATATCCTGTCGTACTTTCTCATCTAGTACTGAAAACTCCAAAGAATTGCAAGTTTCAATATCTTTTTCAAGATCCTGCCAATTTCGATCCTTAAGATCTTGGCATTGTGCAATATGAGTCCCGATAAGAATACCTTTTTTCTTGAGGATATCCAAAGCAATGGCACCAGCAGCAACAATCGGTGCCGTCAGTCTTCCGGAGAAATGTCCACCGCCACGATAATCTTCAAATCCATGATACTTCATATGTGCAACATAATCCGCATGAGAAGGACGTATCAGTTCCGGATGATAGTCATGACTGCGTGTTGAAGTGTTTTCGATCATGATGTGCAAAGGTGTTCCACAGGTAAATCCATTGAATACACCACTGATGATCTTAAATTCATCTGCTTCATGACGCTGTGTGGAAATCTTTCCTTTTGCTTTTCTTTTTTCCAACTTATTTAATATGAAATCATGATCAATGGCAATTCCTGCAGGCAGTCCATCTATGATGATGCCAATGGCAGGTCCATGACTTTCCCCATATAACGTCAAAGTAACATTTTTCCCAATACTGCTTTTCATAGAAGTCCTCCTTCCAAGATTTTTTTCAGATCTTCTGTTTTGATCTTCACAATTTCCGCTGATCCGATCTTTCTTACCTGAATGATATCAATTTCATCATCCTTAGCTTTTTTGTCATTACGAATACATTCCATCATTTTTTCGACATCGTTTTCATGAATCATAGGAATTTGCATCCGTTTCAGAATACCTTTTAAGTCTTTGCGTATCTTTTCATCTTCTTCAATCAGGATCATCCCATTTCCTACACATTCTCCATGATAGTATTCATTGAGATGAAGGCTTTCAAGAGCATGTCCTAGGGTATGTCCAAAGTTTAAGATCTTTCGGAGGTTTTGTTCCTTTTCATCTTGTTCCACGATCCTTTTTTTCATCAGCAGGGATCGTTCTATGATTTCTTCCAAATATATCGAATCTACATTCAGTTCATGTGCATGTTTCTTAAAAAGGTCAAAGAGTTTTTCATCCTGTATGCATCCGGCTTTGAGTGCTTCCACAAGACCATTATAGAAATGACGTTTAGGAAGGGTATGGAGGGTTTGGGTATCGACGATCACCACTTCAGGGTGATAGAAATTACCCACACAATTCTTAATGCCATTCATGTTGATAGCAACCTTGCCACCAATACTGGAATCAATTTGTGAAAGGGTCGTTGTCGGAATGGATGCAAAACGGCAACCTCTTTTATATGTGCTGGCTACAAACCCACTTAAATCACCGATGACGCCTCCACCTAATGCAATAACAAGATCTTTTCTTGAAAACTCATGTTCAAGCAGTTTCTTTAAAAGCATTTCATAGACAGGGAAACTTTTCGCATCCTCTCCTTGAACCACTTCTACAAGGATGCCGTTTTCAATCTGATCCATCACTTTCTTCTTAAGAGTTGAAGGTATATGATCATCAGAAATCACCATGACCTTTGAATTCAGATCAAGATAATCCTTTAAATGAAGATGTGCATTTTTTTCAAGTATGACACGGCTTTTTGCGTCTTTGAGCTGAAGTGTGAATTCCATAAGACCTCCATAATATAAAAAAAGCATCTAACTCGATGCCTGTGCCCCACCTAAACAAAAGAACCAATGCAAATTGGCTTGTTTTGGGGCTTAGCAGTAAAAATAAAAGTAAGATGCTACGTTTTTCATGATTTTAGTTTACACGTTTAACTGTACAAAATCAAGGGTTTTTGAAAATTTTATCATTTTATGAAAATCTTGTTTCAATATGATATAATAAGGGCACGAGGTAGAGTATGAATAAACTGGAAAAAGCACGCTGTCTCATTAATGAGGCTGATGAAACAATACGAGAAAACTTTGTGAAAAGAATGCATGCTGTGGAAATGGTAATTGATTACAAGAAGCAGAACGATCTTCCGATTTATGATGAAAAAAGAGAACAAGAAGTTCTTATGAGAAATCTGAATCAGCTGGAAGATTTATCCCTATCCGAATATTATAAGGAGTTTCTAGAAGAAGTTTTCAGAATTTCAAAACAGTATCAGAATGCTTGTCTGCATCAGGGTGTTTATGGTTATCAGGGTATGAAAGGGGCTTTTTCTCAGATTGCCACGAGCCAGCTTTTTCCTGAAGGAAAACAGAAAAATTATTCATATCGACATGGATGCGTTCTACGCCTCTATAGA
>CAMEUL010000182.1 GCA_945938205.1 uncultured Traorella sp.
CTCTATAGAATGAATTTCATCTTCGAAATTTTTCTATTTCGTTACAGCCTCTTTAGTTTTTTATGATAATACCAAGAAGTTTTGAGAGCTGAATGGCTTGTGCTTCACTGACAATGATCCCAGGCAGTGAATCAGGTGTCATGGATAATCCGCTGATTTCACAACTTGAAAAATCCATTCCTTTTAGTGCTGTATGAATCCATTCACTCTGTGTAAAATCACTTTCTATAAAGTCACAGTCCTTAAGAGAGCATTCAATGAAACTATTTTGTGAACAGTCACATTGTTCATATCGAGTGTTTTTCATTTTGCTTCCTGAGAAGTTGGCATAGGTTAAACGGTCCTTATCGAAATGAACATCACTTAGGATGCAGTTTGTGAAATCACATCCCATCATACGACAGTTTCTGAAGAGTACTCTGTGAAAACTACTTTTTGAAAAATCCACATTGGAACATTCACAGTTTTCAAAAATAATATCCAGAAAATCACATTGCTGAAGAATACAGTTTTCAAAAGTGATATTTCTGAAAATACATTCATTGAATTTCAAAGAGTCTTCTTGTAAAGACAGGGTCATCTTTTCATATTCGCTGAACATGAACTCATCATCAAATTGTGACTTGACAGTAAGAGAAGAAAAAAGAGGGGATCTTACCTTATGCATATTTTTTGATCAGTTCAGATTTTCTTTCAGGATTGATATCACCTATTGAGAAATACCAAGTATAATCTTGATATTGATGGATCACGTTTTTCAATTCATTTAAATAATCTTGTTTTTGGTTTTCATCAAGATTTTCAATGAATGTTTCATCAAAGATATCTCCTGTAAACAATTGCTTGTTTTCATGATCCGCCAACATCATTCCATTGATTTTTGTCGCATCATTTGCAATGATTTCTACGTATTTTCCTCCTAATGGATAAACTTTTCCATTAGTAACAGTTGTGAACATGGATGGGAAAAAGGTTACATCTTCTTCCATCAGTTTTTCTTGTGAAGCAATCCAGTCATCTTCTTTGCCGAAAGTCAAATAATCAATACCGTTTTCTTCATTTAAAATCTGAACGATATCAAATTTCTTATTTGCTCCCGAATGGTAAGGTGCTGGATGGGAATTCATAATAATTGGTTTTAAACTGGTAAGCGAGAAGACCAGTTTTTTAATTCTTCCGATACCACAGCCTGTATCCAGTAAGATACTCTGATTGTCTCCACAAATCAAATAGGAAGTCGCAGTAGTATCCTTGTAGGCCTCGCTGATGGCATAGACCCCATTTTCACATTCGTAAACATTAAAACATCCGAATTCATGATTCAATTTTTTCATTTTCTTTATCCTCCCTAAAATAAAAAAAACGTCTCATATAGAGACGTATCACGCGGTGCCACTCTACTTGTCAGTTACTGACCAGCTCAACCGTTAACGCCGGCAACGTCCTGACATACTGATTTCCGCCAGAATCTCAAAGGTGCGTTTCACTGTGCTTCTTACCGTCTGACTTCCACTCTGTTCAGACTCGCTAATGGGGAAGGCACAATTACTTTTCCTCGTCGTCGATGATTCTATTATATGTAAGAAAATGAAAATGTCAACACAAAAAAATGAAAATAATTGCATAAAATGAAAGAAAATATGAAAAAAGAGGAATTATTCCTCTTCTGCATGCAAATTTTCAACAAGGATCGTTTCACTTCCCTTTTGGAAGAGAATGGTTTTTCGGAATTCACCAGGTGTCATGTTTTTGAGGCGCATAAAGTTGCGGTTGAATGTTTTGACTGTATTGTACCCTACAGCAAGACCGATATCTGTGATAGCCATGTCTGTTGTCAGCATCATTTCACAGGCTTTGTTGATTCTTAAGAAATTAAGCAAATCTTCAAAATTGCGTTCCAACTGAAACAATAGAATGCGGTTCAATTCCACAACACTGATCTTGAACTTGTTGGCTACATCCTGGATCCTTAGATCTTCCATATAATTTTCATAGATGTAGGTAATGATTTCAAAACTTACACTTTTTTCTTTTTCTCCAAAGATATCATGTGTGTTTCGATAGATGTTTTGATAGATCTTAGGCGTGGTACCGACACGATCGTTAAATACTTTAGATATATGTGAAGCATCTGTAAATCCAGTAATATCAGCAATTTCATTCAATGTCATATCTGTGTAAGTCAACAAATCAATGGCTTTTACGATTCGCATTTCATTGAGCAGTTCACCAAAGGAATATCCTGTCACGTCCATGATATACTTGCTGATGGCAGATTCACTCATATAGAAAACGCCGGAAATTTTTGTCAGAGTCTGTTTTTCATTCAGATGAGAATACATATACTTAAAAATAGCATTACGCTGATCCAGTTCGATCTGCTGACCGTCATGCTGGATACATTCTTTTTTCGTGATGAAACGCTTGAAATGAATCAGAAGTTCACAAAGTTTGTTCGTGACGTATACTTTAGAAAGTTCTTTTTCTTCCAGAACATCATGTATGGATTCAACTCCGGTTTCATTTTTGATTTCATTAAGAATATTCTTGATGATCCTGGCTTCATCCCTGGTGCAGTAGATAACAGGGGTGTTTCCAATGGGGGTCAGAATACTTAAAAGTTCGTTTTCTGTATTGTATGTGGATTTCATGGATTGTGTAATGAAATCTGAATTATATACGACCTTTATAAACTGCAAAGGTTCAGTAACTTCATCGATGACCGTTGTTTCCCATGGAAGGATAGCAATGAAAGTATCAGGAACAAGTTTGTAGTCGATGCCATCGATCTTGATGTTCCCAGCACCTTTTTCAAAGAAAAGAAAACGGGAAGTCTGGTGTAGCAAAGGACGAGTTGGATGATCCACAAACTCGACATCATATCCACATAATTTTCTTTTATCATAGCTGGAACAAAACTGATCCTGAACTGTTGCGTAATTCATCATAATTATCATTCCTTTTTTATATTATTATACACGCGTTTAAAACAGTTTTCAAACAGGAGTTGCCTATTTATGCATGTTTTTGATGAAAAAAAACTGATGGAAATCCATCAGTTTTTGACTTCATTACATTTTTTCAGGAGCACTGACACCTACAAGATCCAAGGCATTT
>CAMEUL010000183.1 GCA_945938205.1 uncultured Traorella sp.
GCGTCTTAATTGTGCTCAATACGATGCAGATATCTGTGAGTATCTGATCTTTCAAACTGACAGCAATGGTTAGCTGAAAAAAGAAATATATGATCATCCTATTTATTCTAAAAATAAGATCGAGGAAAATCTTAAAATCCTAAGAGATTGTGAACCTTATGGATGTTTTTCTTTCACGCTTTCACATTGTTTAAAGTTGCAATGTCTTCATTCAGATAATCCTCTGGCAAAAACTGCCATTCTGTTATGTGACCATTTGGAAGAAATTGTATTCGGAAAAGTCATAGAAGTATGTCAGATCTTATCCTTGGATCAGCAAGAACTACTGAATGCTTTCCATTTTATTCAGACATTGAATCCTAAGCCAGCTGCCAATTTTGCACAGCATGCGGCTTATGCCTCTAATGAGTTCATCGTAACAAAAAATCATGAAATACTTGAGATTTCATTAACACATTCAGATTTTAAATGCCAGTTTGATTCGCAAGACAAGATACAAAGTAAAGAATGGCTACAACATGTTAAGAGTGAAAGAAAAAAATATGAAGCTTTGATGAAGGCCATTGAAAAAAGAAATACTACACTGCTCATGATCATGAAAATTATTTGCGAGAAACAGAAAGACTTCTTTTTAAATCATGCTGAACTGAAACATTTGACCCTTCAGGATATTGCTGATGAATGTGGACTGCACGTATCAACAATATCAAGAGCCATTCAGAATAAAACATTTGAATTTGAACACCAGTATTATCTTCTTAAACATATGCTCATTCGTTCCGGCACCAATGTTACCGAGCAAAGCATTAAAAAAAGAATGAAAGAAATGATCGAAAAAGAAGACAAACGACATCCTCTCAGTGATGAAAAAATTAAAAAACTGCTAAGCAAAGAAAGCATTAATGTTTCAAGAAGAGTCATTCAAAAATACCGCGAACAATGCGCTATCCCTAATTCATCACAACGTAAAAATATGGTATAATAAAAAAAATCAGGAGGTACATTATGTATTATAAAAAATTAGTTGGACAAAACCTCTATCTTTCTCCTATGGACCTTGAAAATGAAACCAATATTCTCACAAAATGGTTCAATGAAGATCAGGATATCGCATATTTCAATGGCTTTTATGGAAGCCTGTTAGGTGTAGATAAAACAAAAGAATTATTAGAAAAATTCAATGAAGGACCTTATTCTTTCTCCATTGTCTCATGCAAAGATCATTCTTTTATGGGACATGTCTCTCTATTTAATCTTGACAGTCATGGCTTGTTTGCGACCATGGGTATTTACATTGGCAGCGAATATCGTCATCAGGGATATGGTCAGGAAGCCATGAGACTTCTTATCGATTATGCTTTCAATACACTGCGTCTTACTGCCATTCATCTGGAAGTTTTCAGTTATAATCCAAACGCTTATCAATGTTATGAAAAACTGGGATTTGTGGAATGTGGTAGATGGCATCAGGCACGCTTTCATCAGGGAAGCTATCATGATGTCATCTTAATGGAACTTTTAAGAGATCATTGGGTGAAAGAATGAAAGTTTCAAAGACAAATGCTATGCGTCAGCTCGATCAGCTGAAAATCCCTTATGAAATTCATACTTATGATACCAGTGATGGTTTGATCGATGGACTTTCTGTGGCTAAAAAATGCAACCAGGAACCCTCAAAAGTCTACAAAACTTTAGTCACACGAAGTGCCTCTAAAAAAATCTATGTGTTTGTGGTCAATGTAGCAGATGAACTAGATCTTAAGAAATGTGCTAAGGCTGTTCATGAAAAAAGCATTGAAATGATTCATGTCAATGAGCTTTTATCACTGACAGGATATGTCCGAGGAGGCTGTTCACCCATTGGCATGAAGAAAAACTATCCTGTTATTGTCAGTGATACATTAAACACCACCGATACCATTATTTTTAGTGGTGGAAAGATTGGCATGCAGATTGACTGCAGTACGGCTGATTTTCTAAAGGCAACCAAAGCAGTAATCGCAGATATCATTCACAAGGAGGCAATATGAATCAAGCAAAAATCGTCTTAACACGTGTAGATAATCGACTGGTTCATGGACAGGTAGGAGTTACATGGACAAGTTTTTTAGACATTGACACCATTGTTGTGGTGGATGATCTGGCCATTCATAACAGTATTGGATGTAAACTCATGAAAAGCGTGGCTCTTACAGCCAATAAAGCCATCAGTTTTTATTCAGTTGATGATTTTGTGAAGGTTTTCTTTGAGAGTGAATCACATCAGAAACTCTTTTTGGTTGTTTCAAGTCCATGCACTGTTCAAAGACTTGTCGAAAAAAACATACCTATCTCAGTTGTCAATATTGGTAACATGCATTATCAAAGAGGAAAAGTTCCCTTTAATCGAAAAATGTATGTGGACCAAAAAGAAGCAAGTTCCATCAATTACCTGATCGATCAAAACATCGACGTGTATTATCAAGATATTCCAGGAACACTAATTGAAAAAATCCCTCATTTGAATTATGAAAAACTCGGTCAAAGAAAAAGCGAATCCAATGGATAACGAATAAAAACACCCATCTTGGGTGTTTTCTATTCTAGATAATGTTAAAACTACTCTGTAAATTGTTCACGATCAATCAGTGTTGTACAGTCAGAATGAAGCCAAAGCAAGGAAGCAGGAACAAGCGTTGTGAGCTTCTGACTCATAAAAGACTTAAAAGCTTCTTCTTTTCTTTCTCCACTGATCAGCATCAGCACCTTTTTAGATTTGAAAATTCCCTCCATTCCAATACTGATTCCTTTTTCAAGAGAATAACCTTTGGTCATATCATGTGTCTTAGTCTTGGCACTTAAATCAGTACAATGGCATTCATAATGAAGAAAATCAGAAGGTTCATTCAAACCAAGATGTCCATTCATACCCAATCCCAAAATCATAAGGTCTAAATCATGATGAGCGATGAAATCATTTACTTTTTTCAATTCTTGTTCCACATCTGCCGCATCTGACACAAACTCCACAAACTGCTTAGGAGGCATATAAAGCTTTTCCAGCAGATTTTTTTGAATAAAAGTCGTGCATGTGCAGCCAGCTTCTGG
>CAMEUL010000184.1 GCA_945938205.1 uncultured Traorella sp.
TCTGAGGCATCACACCATCATCCGCCGCTACTACAATAACGACGATGTCTGTAATCTGAGCACCACGGGCACGCATGGCTGTAAAAGCTTCATGTCCCGGAGTATCCAGAAAAGTAATCTTCTTTCCTTTGATGCTGACCTGATAAGCACCGATATGCTGTGTGATTCCACCAAATTCACCTGCTGTCACACGTGACTTACGAATGGTGTCCAAAAGGGTGGTCTTTCCATGATCGACATGTCCCATGATCGTAACAACAGGAGGACGAGGCATTAAAGAAGCTTCATCATCGTCATTTTCCTTCAGTTCTTCTTCCAGATCTGTTTCATCCACAATGACTTCCTTGGTTACATTCACATTGAACTCCATGCACAGCAGTTCCACAGTTTCATCATCTAACTGAGAATTGATGGTCACCATGTTTCCCAGCATGAACAGGACCTTGATCAGATCACTTGAGTTACGGTGCAGCTTTTCAGCCAGTTCCCCAACAGTTATCGGAGTTGAATACGTAATATCTGTTACTTCTACTCTTTTTTCTCTTGGTGTAAAACTCTTCTTCTGATTCTTCCTGTTTTTGTTTGTGTTGGCTTTTGCCATACTATCACCTAGCCTTTCCAGCAATTCAAAATACTTTTGGAAAATCCTTCATCTGTAATTCCTATCGCCATACGGTTTTTCTTACCGATGGCATGATTCATGCGTTTGGAATCCTCGATTTCAAGAATCTTCACATTATAGAATGCACATTTGTCATTCACTTTCTTTTTCGTATTCGCTCCCGCATCACTGGCAAGTATAACCAGATGCACTTTTTGATTTCGAATACTTTCAAACAATTCATCTCCACTGACGATTTTTCGGGCACGCATGGCCAATCCAATCAGATTGAATATTTTATCCATGCATGAGTTCCTCTAATTCAGTGTATACACTTTCCGGAATATCACATTCCAACGCACGTTTTAATGCTTTTCTTTTTTTCTCCAGTTCTAAAACAGCCAGATCTTTCTTTAAGTAGGCACCATGACCATTGGTACGCCCCGTCTTGTCGATGACCACTTCTCCTTCGGGGGTTCTTACCACACGAATCAGTTCTTTTTTTGGAAACTGTTCCTGTGTCACAACGCACTTACGCATAGGTATTTTCTTCATAGAAACTCCTAATCATAGTATTCATCGAATTCATCGAAATCGATATCATCATTGATCCAGTCATTTTCTCTTTCTTCAGCTTCTCTTTTTTCAATTTCAGCCAATTCTTCTTCAGAATAAACCGGCTTCATTTCATAATCTTTCTTCAGATCAAAGGTTGGCTTACGAACGGGTTCTTCTTCTTCCACTTTATCCTTGTATTTTTTCTTCTTAGGAGCAGCTGTCTGTTTTGTGGTAACACCTGCAATGGATTCAAACTTGGATACATATTCCTGCTTGCTGGAAAGATCCAGTCCCTTTTTGCTCTTCTTTTCTTTCGCAATACGAGCTGCGATTTCAAGATCGCTTTCTACCTTTTCTTCTTTTTCCTGAACAGGTTCTTCCTTCACTTCTTCTTTCACAGGTTCAGCAGTCTGTTCTTCTTCATTTTCAAATTCCTCTTCGTGATCTTCGTATTCGATTTCTTCAAAGAGTTCTTCATCAAATTCTTCTACAGCAGCTGCTTTTCTTTCTTCAAATTTCTGCTGCTGGGCAAGTGCACGTTTTTCTTCCATCATTGCCTGCAGTTCTTCCTGCTGTTTTGCATAAATAGCTTGATAATCAATGCCTAATGCGATTACTTCGCTCTCAGCCTTGATATCGATCTTGCTTCCTGTCAGTTTGACAGCCAAACGGGCATTCTTTCCTTTTTTACCGATGGCCAAAGAAAGCTGGTGATCACTTACGACTACTAACAGACCTTTCTTTTCAGGGTTTGGAATAACTGCCAGGATCTGTGCAGGAGAGAGAGCATTCTTGATCAGTTCACTGACATCTTCGCTCCATTCGAAAATATCGATCTTTTCACCATGAAGTTCATCAATGATGACCTGAACACGGCTTCCACGAGGTCCAATACAAGCACCGATTGGATCCACATTTTCATTTTTGGAGTAAACTGCCATCTTGCATCTTTCACCAGGTTCACGGACAATTTCCTTGATTTCCACGATACCCTGATAGATTTCAGGAACTTCTTTTTCAAACAAACGGCGAACAAGATTTGGATCGGCTCGACTGACAAGCACCTGTGCTCCCTTCGTTTCCTTGTTGACTTCACTGATGACTACGCGAATACGCTGTCCTTCACGATATACTTCCCCTGGAATCTGAGCAACACGAGGCATCAAAGCCAGAGTTTTCCCGATATTGACAACACAGAACTTCTCTTCAACACTTTCAATGGTTCCCATAACCATATCCTGCAATTTATCAATGTATTCATCATATACAGCCTGTTTTTCAGCTTCCTTGATTTTCTGGCGCAATACATTTTTAGCGAGAATAACAGCAGCACGACCGAATTCCGCAATATTGATTTCACTGGTATTTACATTGTCACCAAGCTGAGCTTCAGGATTTAAAACTTGAGCTTCCTGTAAAGAAATCTCAAATTCATCGTCTTCCACATCTTCACAAACAGTTTTCTGACGATATACTTTGATTTCTCCGCTTTTTTCATTGACTTCAACTTCAACTAATGCATCCGGCATTTCCACATGCTTGCGATATGCTTTGGTCAATGCTTCTTTTAAAGCACTGATGACGATATCTTCTGATAATGCACGATCTTCTTCAATTGCCTGCATGGCTTTTACTAAGTCTTTTAATTTCATACGTTCATCCTCTATCTTAAATTTTAACTGCAAGTCGAATCAGACTGCATGCATCCATTTCCACACTGAGCTGTCTTCTGAATGTCTTATCCATATATTCAATACATAAGACATTGTTTTCAAAACTCAAAAGCGTTCCCTTTACTTCTTTCATCTTCCCAACCGGTTTCTTGAACTTGGCATAAATGTATTCACCTACTGCCTGAGTAATATCCTGAGCATTACGTAAACGTCTCTCAGCTCCCGGCGAACAAACTTCC
>CAMEUL010000185.1 GCA_945938205.1 uncultured Traorella sp.
TGTGAGTTTTCAGAAATACTTGAAATGAAATCGGATCTGAAACTAATAGCATATGAAAATGCAGATCGTATTGCTTCCAATATTGCCACCATTCTTAAGAAAAATCCCGATGTAAAGGATATTTTGATCGTCATTGGACCCGAAGGAGGATTCAGTGAAGAGGAAGTAAAAAAAGCCTTGGATCATGACTTTGTGTGTGTTTCGCTTGGCGAATCAATTCTTCGAGCTGAAACAGCTTCAATCTGTGCGATCACCATGCTGCGTTATCATTATGAATTACTTAAAGAAGGAATAGAATATGATTGAACAATATCTTAAACATGACATGCAAGATCTTTTAAAATGCCATGAAGTTAAAGACTACATAAAAAAGAATCGGTTTCTTTTGGAACGCTACAGCATTTCTTTACCTATAAAAAATGAAAATGATTTCTTTTATTTTGAAAGTCTTGTTTTTACTTTGAAGAACAAAGAAAAATTAGAAGGTGTGTTTGTATCAACCTATGACGATATGATAGATTACTGGCAGACATTGACCTATAATGAAAGAAAACGACTTATGAATATTGAAATCGATCGTGTACTTGAAGAAATGGAATATGTGGAATCTAACGGTAAAATAAACTATGTTCCTTGTTTTAATGATAGAATCAATGAAATCTATAAAAATGAAATGGTTCTTTTTGAACTGAAACAATATCATCGACTTCGTTTTGACTGTAAGGATATGATCGATAAGAACTGCATTGATCTGAATATGGTAAAAAGCGGTATTTTATCTCTTGATTATATCATGGGAAAATTCTTAGATTACTGGGCTTTTTGTTCGATAAATAAGGTGCTATATCATTTCAAAAATGATAAAATAATACAAATGATTCCACTTGTTTGCTTTGAAGGAAATTTATCAGAACTGACTTCATTGATTGAAAAAATAAATGAAAGTGAAGAAATAGGTCTTATGTTTTTAATTGAAAAACATTGGATCAGCGAAAAAGCGATTAAAAAAGTAACGAAAAAGATGAGGTTAAAATGAAAACATTTGCAATACATACTTTAGGCTGTAAGGTGAATTCTTATGAATCAGAAGCTTATATAGAACGCTGCAATGAACTTGGATATGAACAAGTGGATTTTAAATCAGCCAGTGATCTTTATCTGATCAATACATGTGCCGTAACCAATACAGCTGCCAGTAAATCAAGACAGAAGATTCATCAAGCCATATCTCAGAATCCAAATGCCTATGTAGCAGTTTTAGGCTGCTATTCTCAAAGTCAGGCAGATAGTCTTTTTGAAATGAAAGAAGTAGATGCTGTTGTGGGAAGTGACCAAAAAGATCGCTTTCTAAAAGAACTTCCTGATTTGATTGAGCAACGTAAAAGAATCAATTATGTACATGATCTGAAACAGCCGATTCCTTTTGAAGATCTAAACATTCAACGCTTTACACGTCATACAAGAGCCTTTCTTAAGATACAGGACGGATGTAATCAGTTCTGTTCTTACTGTATCATTCCCTATACAAGAGGAAGAGAAAGATCGCTGGAATTAGAAAGGGCCTTTGAACTTGCGAAAAAATTTGTGGAAAATGGACACCATGAAATAGTCCTTTCTGGGATTCATACTGGACGATATGGCCATGATCACAATACGAATCTGGTTGCTTTACTGAAAAAACTACTTGAAATTCATGGTTTGGATCGTATTCGTATTTCAAGTATTGAAATGAATGAGGTGACAGATGAATTTATTGCGTTAATGAAAGAAAATCCGCGAATTGCACGTCATTTGCACATTCCTGTTCAATCCTGTTCTGATACGGTTTTAAAACGTATGAATCGGCCTTATGATATGAAAGCTTTTATAAAACGCATTCAACAGATTCGTTCCATGCTAGGTAATAACCGGATTCCCTGAAGAAAGTGATGAGGAGTTTGAAGAAAGTCTTCAAAATCTTGAAAAAATTCAGTTCAGTTTCATGCATGTCTTTCCATATTCGAAAAGAGATAATACAGTGGCTAGCCAAATGAAACAGATTCATGGTACAATAAAAAAACAGAGAGCACATACTTTGAATGAACTTTCTGCTAGTTATAAAAAAAGGTATTATGAAAGCTGGATCAACGAGAAATGTCAAGTTCTCGTGGAAACGTGCAATCATGGTTTGTGCCACGGATATACAAGTGAGTATATTCCTGTTACTTTTGAAGGAAATGAACAATTCATTGGAAAATGTGTTGAAATCAGAATTCTTCGCATATCTGTAGACGGATGCGAAGGAGTTATGGAGGTATCAAGATGAAATGTGCAGATTTGTTTGAGAATGCGCCCGATATTCAAATTCAGACGCTTTTCTATGATTCCAGAAAAAAAGTTAAGAATGGAATGTTTTTCTGTCTGAATGGAATTGCACATGATGGACATGAGTTCATTGCTCAGGCAATTGAAAATGGTGCAGTTTGTATCGTACATGAAAAAGCAATCGAGAATCGTCAGAAGGGTATTGTTTATATACGAGTCGATAATGTCAGTGATACAATGGCTCGTGTTGCGGCTAGATTTAACAAATATCCTTCAAAGCATATGAAAATTTATGGAGTTACCGGAACCAATGGGAAAAGTACCATTACTCGTGTTATTAAGGATCTCCATTCACGTTTTGAACCATGTGGTTATATTGGAACAATTTCCATAAGCTATGGAGATGTGGAATTGCCACCGGATCTGACAACTCCTGATGCTATCCTGATTCAGTCTACTCTAGCAGAAATGAAAAAAGCAGGAATGAAGGCCTGTGCACTTGAAGTCAGTTCGCATGGGCTTGAACAAAATCGTGTGAATGGTGTTGATTTTGACGTGGCTGTATTTACCAATCTTACTTATGATCATCTAGATTATCATGGTACTTTTGAAAACTATATACAAGCCAAGAAAAAACTATTTAGCATGGTCAATGAAAAAGGGACTTGTGTCATCAATATCGATGATCCAGTAGCGAATGAGTTCATTGAAGCCAGCCGTGGTAAGGTTGTAACTTATGGAATTCAGAATGAGGCCACTTAT
>CAMEUL010000186.1 GCA_945938205.1 uncultured Traorella sp.
GAATGAATTTCATCTTCGAAATTTTTCTATTTCGTTACAGCCTCTTTTTTATTTTTTCGTTTTGTTTGCTGCCATGACAAATGGCAGATAGATAACAAACGCTGCAAGCATACAGAGAATAGCTGTTAAGGCTGCTCCGAAAGATCCGTTGGTTGCTAAATAAGCACCAAGTACCGGTGGTGTGGTCCATGGAATCGTATTGACAACAGGAGCGGCAAATCCGAATACAGTAGCATAATAGCCAATCAATGTCATAACAGGCTGCGAGAGAATAAATGGAATCAAATAGATAGGATTCAACACGACCGGAAGTCCAAAAAGAACCGGTTCATTGATCTGGAACAAGCCACACCCCAATCCATATTTCGCAATTTCTTTATCTTCTGTTTTTTTGGAAAACAATAGAATTGCTGCTACTAAAGCTAAGGTAGCACCACTTCCTCCCAAGAAAACATAAATGTCCCAGCTGGATCTAACCCAAGGAGCAAGCTGATTGACTTCAGTGCCCATCTGAGTGATTCCCTGTGCAAAGTTTTGAATATTCATGATTCCCATAGTACCATAAACAGGTGACATCACGGCTTCTAATAAATTAGCACCATGAAGACCAAAGAACCATAACAAAGGAATCAAAGTGGAAATCAGTAATACAGACCAAATACTCTGAGAAAGCTGCATAAGTGTTGCCTGAATGTTATTTTCAAACCAAGCAAAGACATTCATTGCCGTAAACTGAGTAAAGAAAAATGAAACCAGTCCGAAAGCAAAGAAGGCAAGAAGACCGGGAATAATTCCTGCAAAGGCACGGCTGACAGCCGGAGGTACTGTTTCAGGAAGATGAATGACCCAGCCACGGTCCACAACCCATAAATAAATCTCAGGAGCGATCAGTCCGATTCCCAAACCTACAAACAGCCCCTGTGCTCCTAAAAAGTGCGTTACATAACTGGCAACCAATTCATTATTGCGTGTAAGTGCTCCACATACAATAAAGCATCCTGCGGTTACTAATGCCACAGATAAAGCATCTTTGCCTTCATATTCAGCGCGTTTATACCCTAATGAGAAACAAAGAGCCAATGCCATGATGCTCAAAGTACCTGCATCGATTGCGGAAAACAAAGGTGCCAGATTCGTACTTGTCCAAACAATGAAATCACTTTCTGCTCCAATAAAATTTGCAAGCAATCCCCAAGGTACAAAAAATACGTTATTCAGAAGTACTGCAATTGCACCTGCCATAATGAGTGGCATCAGCGAGGCAAACGAATCACGGATTGCTGTCAGATGCTTCTGAGAACCAATTTTCGCAGCAATAGGGACAAATTTGTCTTCAATCCATTGAATCAAACCGTTCATAGTTCTATCTCCTTTTCATTTAAGTGTATGCATTCCTTTTTCAAACATGAATGAACACTCTTAACCTCATTATACCTTGATGAATCATCAAGCGATGCACTATCATTTTATTAATTTTTTTTGTATATTCTCAAAAAAACAGAGCAAACTATCTTATTTGCCCTGTTTCTCAAAGATGTACGTTTTATTCATTTTGATTTACTAAAAACACATATATTATTTAAAAGAAAAAACCAGGAATTACCTGGTTTTTAGTCGGTTTCAGTCGATTATCTCTTGGATGGGTCGTAGATTTCTCCACTGGCTTTTGGTGCCACATTTTTTCCACTGAATATTACCAGAGCAATAATGGTGACAATATATGGGAACATTGCAAAGAATTCAGAAGGAAGGCTTGCAAGGAATGGAATAGAAGAAGAATATAATCCTAGCACCTGTGCAAATCCAAAGAACATTCCAGCACCTAATACGCCCCATGGGCTCCACTGTCCAAATATCAGTGTAGCTACTGCAACGAATCCCAAACCATGAACAGTACCGGAATAATAGAAAGTTGCAGTTGTAAGAACCAAAACTCCTCCAGCAAGACCACTGAGTCCTCCTGAAATCAGTTCAGCAATCCATCTCATTTTTGTAACATTGATACCCATGGAAGCACTTGCCGGTGGGAATTCACCACAAGAACGAAGTCTTAAACCAAAAGGTGTCTTATACATTATAAACCATGAAACAATGACCAGTATAAAGGCCAAAATGGTTGTTGCATAAACATTGGTAAAGAACAGAGGTCCAATGACAGGAATCTGACTCAATACAGGAATCGTAAACTTCTGGAATCCTTGAGCTGCAGAAATTGTATCTGTAGAACGGGCTCCATTATACATGATCTGGCATAAATAAATGGTCAATCCTCCAGCCAATACGTTTACGGCTGTACCTGATACCGTCTGATCTGCTCTGAAATGAATAGAAGCTAATGCATGAATACTGATGAAGATTGCTCCTCCAATAAAGGCAACCACTAGAGCCACCCATTTGGCATATGGGAGCCCATTTGCTTCAAAAATAAGCACGCACACCATTGCAAGGAAAGCACCTACCTGCATGGTTCCATCAATGGCAATATTTACAATCCCGCTTCTTTCAGAGAAAAGTCCTCCTAGTGCACCTAATATCAAAGGAGTCGCCATCATCAAAGCTAATGGAAACATCTGATAGATTAAATTCATCATACCTGATCGCCTCCTTTCACTGTTTCTTCAATCTGTTGATTTTTTTTCTTTTTCTTAGCATTGAATTTATCCAATACAAGAATGACAGCATACTGAATTGCAATCAGATAAATAATAACTGCCTGAGCAAGTTCACTGACTTCCTTAGGAATATTCATCATCTGGAGATTACTGCTGGCAGACTTCAGTAAACCAAACAATAATCCTGAAAGCATGATTCCAATAGCATTGGATCCACCTACAAGTGCAACTGAGATTCCATCAAAACCAAAGTTATCAAAACTTGTCTGAATTCTTCCGTAACCGAATTCTCCCAGAATCAGAACAGCTCCTGCCAATCCACAGAAAGCTCCGGAAATCATCATAGATAACGCAATATTACGTTCCACTTTCATACCGGCAAAACGAGCACCTTCTTTATTGAACCCGGTAGCTCTCAAACTG
>CAMEUL010000187.1 GCA_945938205.1 uncultured Traorella sp.
ATGTTGACTGCATCAATTTCATGATGATCAATTGCCTGCACTTCAACGCCTAATGCTCCTCCAACTCGAATGACACGCTGAGTGGTAATGCCATACTGAAGATTGTTCCATTCGATCCTTCTTTTGGCATAGGATGTGAAAACACCATATACCGGAAACAGATGAATGGCAAAAAACGGAACAAGAAAGAAAGCCATGGATGTGCGAAACATCGGAAGGATCTGTAAGATAAAGAAACCATCAAATATCAGCCATATGATGGCAATCGGCAGCATTTTCAGAGAAGGAAGAATACAGTAAACAAATTTATCTGGTTTCGCTTCTGCAAGCAGTTTTTCATTTTCCTTCACCAATTCACTGATTTCAACTCTTTCATCCATTTTATTTACCACTTATGGAGAGACCATCAAACATTACTGATGGACATTCTACTCCTGAAAGAGAAGCATAGGAATCATTTCCCAATACTTCGACATGTTTCATCATATCCAAAAAGTTACCGGCAACTGTAATCAAATTGACAGGGCCCACAATTTTTCCATTTTTCACTTCAAATCCACTGGCTTGTAATGAAAAGTCTGTACTGATTGGATTGAGGCCTGCATGAAGTCCATTCAATTCATCCAGGATCAAACCGTCTTTCATAAGTGCACACATTTCTTCCAGAGAAGCATTTCCTTTTTCAATGGAGAAATTGGTTGGACGGATTCCTACACTGGAAGCATATCCATTTTTAAAACCATTTCCAGTAGAAGTGCTTTTCATCATAGCCGCTGACTTTTGATTATGCAAATAGGTTTTCAAAACACCTTTCTCTACAACTTTTTTAGTATAGCAGGCAACTCCTTCATCATCAAACTCACTGCTGGAAATTCCATCTTTTTTCAATGGATCATCCACGATCGTGATTTTTTCATCAAATATCTGTGTATCCAGCTTATCCTTCAATTTAGAAATTCCTTTATAGACATTCTCGCCATTAAATAATCCTGTCAGAGATGATAATAAAGAACACATAGCTTCATTCTTTAAGATAACCTTGTATTTTCCTGTAGGCACTTGCTTAGCATTCAGCTTATTGACTACTTTTTCTTTCAACTCATCCACAAAAGCATCCACATCACAGTCATCAAGAGAGCGGATGATACGATAATCTACGGCAGATTTGTTGTCATTGTTTTCACTTGCAAGAACAACAGCATAAAACAGACAAATCTCTTCTTTCTTATGCAATTCCAGTCCTAATGAATTGACTAAACTTGTATCTACACATTCACTTTCCATCATGGTTTCCATGACCTGGGCAATTCTTGGATCACTTTCCTGTAGTTTCTTTTCAATTTCTTTTAGGAATGCAATTTTTTTCTGTGAATCTACATTCATCGCATATTCACTATTTTCAATCGTTGGATAATTCTTGCTTCCTTCAAAAATTCGGACTGCATCTTCACTTTCAATAGCCATCGCATTGGCCTTGATCATCTCAATGCATAAATCTATATTGTCATCACTGTCTTCTTCCATGAAACAGTATCCCATTTTCCCCTGATAGAGACCGCGCAGTGCAATGCCTCCGCTCTGGGCAATCGTAAAACTGTCCACCTTTTGTTCATAAACATTAATGGATTCTTTTTCAGCTTTTTGAGTATAAATTTCTATTGTATCAATACCAGCTGCTTTTGCTCTGGATATCAGTTCTTTGGTATTCATAGCTACTCCCTTCCTCCAACGATCATACTGGAAACACGAATGGCCGGCTGTCCGACATCAGCAGGAATGCTTCCGCTGGATGCACCACACATGCCCTGTGCACGATCAAGATTTTTCGCAACACGATCAATTTTCAGTAAAGTGTCTGCTCCATTACCGATTAAAGAGGCTCCTTTTACCGGTTTAACGATTTTTCCATCTTGAATCAAGTAACCTTCCTGAACCGCAAAGTTGAAATCACCAGTGCTTGGATCCACACTTCCTCCACTCATAGACTTGCAGTAAAGACCATAAGGGATTTCTTTGATCATCTCATCCAGATCGTCCTCACCTGCCAGAATAAAGGTATTGGTCATACGGGAAGTTGTTTCATATTTATAGGACTGGCGGCGTGAATTGGAGGTTGAAGGCATATCCATTCTTCGGCCATTCAGACTATCCACCATATATCCCTTCAAGATGCCATTTTCAATCAGCAGATTACGTTTTGTAAAGTTTCCTTCGTCATCCACATTGCTGCTTCCCCAGCCATTTGGAATGCTTCCGTCATCGACAGCACTGACTTTTTCTCCTGCAATCTTCTGTCCCTGTTTACCACAGAAAACAGACTGTCCCTTGGCAACAGAACTGGCTTCTAAAGAATGTCCGCAAGCTTCATGGAAGATAACACCTCCAAATTTATTATCAATGATAACAGGCATATTGCCACTTGGACATTCATCTGCAAACAACATCGTTTTCGCAATTCGGGCTGCTTCTTTTCCCGCTTCAGCAGGATCTATTTCATCATAAAACTCAAATCCTTTGCTGGCTCCCGGACCATAGAATCCAGTTTCCATTGCATCCTCATGCATGGCAATCGCTTGAATCATAAGGCGTGTACGAATTCGGGTGTCACGAATACACTTTCCTTCCGTATTGGAAATTGCCACTTCTTGTTTTTCATCCATGTAATTGGTAATTACTTTCTGAATAACATCATCATATTCCAAAGCAGATTGATTCGCCTTTCGAACTACTTCAATTTTTTTGGCGCTATCAACAGTACTTGGATCAATGAGTACAGGATGACGATTTTCATAAACTACCTCATTTAATTCAAATGAAATATTTTTCTTTTCATCATCATACGAACCAGCCAAGATTTTCGCAATCGTTCTTAGATTTTCCATACTGGTATCATTTGAATAAGCATAAACTGACTGATTTTCATGAAAAATACGAATACCAACACCATAAATAATGCCACTGTTAACATTTTCCACTTTTCCATTCAGCATGCTTACCTGATAGGTCTGTTTCTTTTCTTC
>CAMEUL010000188.1 GCA_945938205.1 uncultured Traorella sp.
ACCTTGATCGTATCGGCTTCCTCGATCACATGATGATTGGTCACGATCAAACCATCTTTGCTGAGGATCACTCCGCTTCCGGCACCACTGCTGACAAACTGCTGGAGAAAAATATTGGTTTTGGTGACAGAAGTCTGAATCTCAACCACACTGTTTTTCGCATTTTCCACAATGTCCTGCACGGACATAACTTCCACTTCCTGACCATTCTGATCCGTTAGAACGACGGACTGATAGATCACATCACCATTGGTATGCGTATTGCCACGAATAGCAAAAGCCAGACCTGCTCCGGCAAGCCCGCTGACAAGTCCAATCACAATACAAAGGATGATCCAAAATATATTTGATTTTTTCTTAGGATTTTTTATTTCTTTTTCTTTTATTTCAGTTTCAATAATGTTATCTTCTTCCATAATTTTCTTCCTTTCACTAATAATATACCTATATTTTGTGTCATTAGAATGATAAGTTTGTGAAAGATATGTGAAGATTTTTGTTTTTATGATACAATACTTCTGTTTAAGGAGAAGATATTATGGATTATTTAATTGAGATACTGAAAGCCGTCTTCTTAGGAATTGTTCAAGGGATTACTGAATGGCTTCCTATCAGTTCTACCGGACATATGATCCTTGTAGATGAATTTCTTCAATTGGGTGGAGGAGAAGCCTTTGTGGATTTATTTCTGGTCGTTGTACAATTCGGTTCTATTCTGGCTGTTGTACTGATGTATTTTCACCGTCTGAATCCTTTTGCACGCACCAAAAGTATTTCTGAGAAAAAAGAAACTATGCGCTTATGGATCATGATTCTGATTGCCTGTGTTCCTGCCGGAATCATCGGTGTGCTTTTCAACAAGCAGATCAAAGCTTGGTTCTTCAATCCGGTGGTGATTTCCATCACACTGATTGTTTATGGTATTGGCTTTATTGTCATTGAACGCATGAGAATTCCTCATACAGTGAATAAACTGGAACAGATCACACCTTTAAAAGCAGTTCAGATCGGTGTTTTCCAAATGCTGGCACTGATTCCCGGAACTTCCCGTTCAGGAGCCACGATCATGGGAAGCACACTGCTGGGATTAAACAGAAAAACTGCCAGTGAGTTCTCTTTCTTTCTGGCCATCCCTGTAATGCTGGGTGCAAGTCTTTTGGATTTGATCTGGCACTCATTGGTGTTCTTTTAGCAGGTATGATCACTGCGTTTATTGTGAGCGTATTTGCCATCAAGATGCTGCTGAGTTATATTCGCAAACATTCCTTTGAAGTATTTGGATATTATCGTATCGTACTTGGAATCATCGTATTTGCTTATTTCGTAATCGTGCCATTATTTATTCATTAAGTTCATATTACTTTTATAAGATAAAAGCGTAGCTTAGATACATCAAATCAGATGTATAAGAACTACGCTTTTTTTATTCATTCAATAATTGTTCAACTTCTTCCTGTGTAAAGCTTCCTGTATCTATTAAAGCCTGAAGGACCACTTTCTGACGTTTTCGAGCTTCAGCTGAGTGATTGCTTAACTGATAATTAGCTGGAGATTGAGGAATTCCAGCTACAAGGGTTGCTTCATCCAGCGAAAGATCTTTAGGATCTTTATCAAAATATCCATGTGTTGCTTCATAAATACCCATGTGCTGATCGCCATAATTGATGATATTGACATAGAGTTCCAAAATTTCATCTTTTTCATATTGACTTTCCAGATCATGCACCACGAAAAATTCCGCAAATTTTCTGATAAGGGAAGGTTCAAAACCAAAATAGAGATTTTTGGCAAGCTGCTGTGAAATAGTACTGCCGCCACTGTTGATCTGTCCTGTGGTCACCAGCACATACAGAATTCTTCCATAGGCCACCACATCCACGCCATGATGCTTATAAAAGCGCTGATCTTCTGTCGCCACGGTGGCTGTTTTCAGATAATCACTGATGTTTTCAATAGCAACATAATGAGGCTGTGATTGTATTTCACTGATCTTTTCTTCCAATGGCTTCTCTCGAACAGCCTTACGATATTCAAGATATCCAAGTGAGGTCAATGTGATGAAAGTCAACAGAAGGACTGTCAGGCAGCCTTTCAGTATTTTCTTCATAAGATCACCCACCTTCATTATACATGAATTTCAAGAGATATGTTTCTAACGAATTTGTAAGATTAGTAGAGTGATTCCCCTTTTGCATCTACAGCAACAATGCAAGGAAAGTCTTTCACTTCAAAACGATAAATGGCTTCTGTTCCCAAATCAGGAGAGGCAATGCATTCACTTTTTTTGATGCATTGACTCAATAATGCTCCGGCTCCTCCGATACAGACCAGATAACAAGCTTTGTTTCTTTGAATAGCATCAAGAACTTCCTGTGAGCGATATCCTTTTCCCATAGTGGCACTCACACCCAAATCATAAAGAAGAGGTGCATAAGCATCCATGCGCATGCTGGTGGTAGGCCCTGCACTTCCAACCGTTCTGTTTGGCGGAGCGGGAGTAGGTCCTACATAATAAATGCAGGCATCTTTCAAATCAAATGGCAAAGGTTCTTGTCGTTTGATCATTTCGAAGAGACGCTTATGTGCTGCATCTCGTGCTGTATAAAGAACTCCACTGAGTTCTAATGAATCTCCTGCTTTGAGTTTTTGTATTTTTTCTTTTGTAAGAGGAAGTGTAATTTTCATAGAACCTCCTGAGCATGTCGTGTAATATGACAGGAAATATTTACAGCGACTGGCATACCGGCAATATGTGTAGGAGATGTTTCAATATTCACGCTCAATACACTGACATCCCCTTTTAATCCCTGTGGACCGATATTCAGTTTGTTGGCTGCTTCCAAAAGTTCTTTTTCAAGCTGGGCATAACGTACATCCGGATGAGATATACGTGAATCCCGTAAGGTTGCTTTTTTAGCGAGAACAGCAGCATAATCAAAGGTTCCTCCAATACCCACTCCTACTACCATGGGCGGACAGGCATTGGGACCCGCTTTTGAAATGGCCTCCAAAACA
>CAMEUL010000189.1 GCA_945938205.1 uncultured Traorella sp.
GACTTTTCTGTATGATCGCATATACGCCAAAAGCAACTGTACAAGCAGCCATTGGTTCCATCCCTTTAACCATGGGCCTACCTGTAGGTGAACTATGTTTGACCGTTGCAGTATTGTCTATTCTTATAAGTGCACCTTTAGGTGCTTTTGGTATTGATGTTTCATATGCCAAACTTTTGACAGATGACAATGAAACAGCATAAATCATCACAAAAAAAGCATATTGTGCTTTTTTTAATAGTTTTAACTTAATTCTTTCATGTTCTTTGAAGCAATCTGTTTCATTGGTTTTATCAGGAAAAGGCATACGATCAAAGTGAGTACGTCAGCAGCTGGCTGTGGATAATAAATTCCTTGAACACCCAATAGAGTAGGCAGAATTAAAATGAAAGGAATATGGAAAATACCCTGACGTATCATAGAAAGCAAAAGTCCCATTTTTGATGATCCAATAGTTTGAAAAGTGATGGTCATCATATAGCAAAGACCAAACGCTGGATAAAGGATAACCTGTGATATCAGAAGATATTTTCCAAATTCAACCACTAGTGGATTTCGATTAAACAAAAGAATCAGCGGTTTTGAGATAAGAATATATACGACCGCAACAAGAACTGTTAACAGAAGAGATCCTTTTAAGGCAAAACGTACAGAATCATGAAATCTATCCTCATTTTTTGCACCAAAGGCATATGAAGCAACTGGCTGATATCCCTGCATGAATCCCATAACAATGTAACATCCAATCAAGATCAGACGTTGAACCACACCGTAAGCTGCAATGATGAGATCACTGTCAGGTAAAGGTTTTGCAGCAATATTAGTAAGAGATGTCGCAACTGCCAAGCAGATCTGACTGCTGTAGGAATTCCAATAGCCGTAATGGACCATAAGAATCTTCCTGAGAGTTTGAAATATTTTGGTTTGATTTTAATAATAGAGAAACCACCTAAATAATAAACCATTAAAATAATAAAGGTAACACACTGTGAGAAAGTTGTCGCAAGGCTAGCACCTTGAACTCCCATATTGAAACCCCAGTCAAACATAAAAACAGGATCCAACAATACATTTAAAGTAGCACCAGTAATGACAGCAATTGAAGATATCTTTACAGATGATTCTGCTCTGGCAGCAGAATTCAAACACTGTGCAGGCAGATTAAACAAGGCAGCAATAAACATCCAAAAAGCATATTCACGAGCTTGAGGCAAAACGGCTTCACTAACACCAAAAGCAGTCAATAGTGGATCCATGAAGAAAATACCAAATACACATAAGAAAATTCCTACTCCAATTGAAAAGAAAACGGTTGTTGTTACTGTCTGATTCGCTTTTTCTTTTTCATTGGCGCCTAATTGTCTTCCTGCAAGGACACTGGCTCCGGCAGCAAAGATGTTCTCGATAGAAACCATAATTAACAACAAAGGCAAGGTAACACCTACAGCTACTTATGCAATATCACTGTCCAGCATACCGATGTACGCTGTATCAACAATACTGTATACAGCCTTTGCAAGTAATGCGAGTGTAGCAGGAATAACTAAAGAAACAATTGCTTTGGATGGTTTTGCTGTTGCCAGCAAGGATTCATTACTCTTCGTTTTTTTCACCAACGATTCCATACAGAATAATATCAAGCTGTCTGTAACATCTTTCTTCATGTCTCTGAATCAATGATTCCATTGACATTACACTATTCAGTTCATTCTTAAAATGCATATTAAATGTATCCATATACATTCTAAAATCTTCTGCGATCATATCAATCGTAAACTCCTTTCTTAAATTAACTTCTTTTAATAGAGTTCACAGAATCTTTAAATTCAAATCATCAAATGATTTGCGTACACTCAAGATTCTTTCTTTCAAATGAAACGGAGGATTCATCGTATCCACAAAAATGCCTAAACAAGAAGGATGTTCCATAAAAAAAGAAAAACGGAAATCAAAATAATCACTTATGTTTTCCAGAATTGTCTGATTCTCATTCACTGAATATCCTTCAAGAACATTATTTAAAGCATCAAAACAAGATTTTACACAACTCAAATAAATCTCATCCTTATCCTTGAAATAATGATAGATATTACCCTTTGATATATCATAAGCAGAACAGACCGTATTGCATTTCTTTCTTCTCGTCTCATTTTCACCTCATAATAGACCATGCGGTCTGTTTTGGTATAACAGAAACAGACTACGTGGTCAATAAATAAAAAAGAATGAAGAACTTATTCTTCATTCAGCGAGATTTGAACACTTCTACATTCTTCGATAATATTCATCATATGATCTGAAACACGTTCAACATCTGTCATGATCTGTGAATAGATCACACAATCCTGTGCATCAACCTTACCTTCAGTCAAGCGATCGATCTGATTTTGTCGATACTGTACAGTAAACATATCTATTTGTTCCTCATTGCTTGTCATTTCAAAATATGCAGTATCATTCAAAGATTCGGATAAAAGGATTTGATATTCTTTTTCTAGTAAATCTTTCAAAACTATCAGTTCTTCTTTCACATATTTCTCTTTTTTGATTTTTTCATCTCTTGTATGCGAATGATCTACTATATTCATTGCATGATCTCCTATACGTTCAATATCACTGAAGCATTTATATAAAGCATTGCAAATATCACTTTCTGATTGACTCATATTCAATATGGATACCTTTGACATATACTTAGCCATTTCCATATTAAGCTGATTGATCTGTTTTTCTCTGTTTATTATTTTATTATAATAATTCTCATGATTTTCATAAACAGATTCAATGCTCTTTTTTATATTATATCTTGACAATTTTAACATTTGTATGACTTCTCTTTTCAATGATGCAATGGCAATGGGAACACTTCCGATATTGTCAATATCCACAAAAGTCAAAGGCACAAAGCCTTCATTTTCCTCTCTTTCTTTATCAGTAACAGGAAGTATCTTTTCCGCAAGATGTGAAAGATGGGTTCCCCATGGCAGTAAAAGCATCGTTGTTACAATGTTG
>CAMEUL010000190.1 GCA_945938205.1 uncultured Traorella sp.
TTCAAAAGAAATAACGCAGCGAACGATGAATGCTGAAGGAAATGAAAAGGATTATCTCAATCACCAGCTTTCAAAACTGTCAACAGCTCATATTTCAACCATTCATTCTTTCTGCTACTCGATTGTCAAAAAATACTATTATCTTTTGGATCTCTCCAGTAACCGCATTTCACATCTTTGTGATGAAACACTGCAGTCCATTCTCTATCAGCGTGCTCTAGAAGAAGTCATTATGCATAAGACAGAAAACCCAGATGAAACTTTTTATGCACTTGTAGACATGCTGTCCAGTCGTCCTGAAAGTCTTGGATCTTTAGAAGATATGATTTTAAAGATCTATGCGGTTGCTGATTCTCAAAGTGATCCCAAAGCATGGCTGAAGAAAGCAAGAGAAATGTCTTCTTTTGATATTTTCTCAACCGAAAATCCTGTCCATCAATATTTCATGGATTACTGGAAAGGAAAAACAAGGATTTATCGTCAGTCATTTGAAATCATCAAGCAACTTTTTGAAGAAAAAGGCATTCATGAAGAAAAACGATATGCGACATTCATGAAAAAATATGAATTGCTTCCTTCACTCGACTATGAAGATTTTGATGTATTGCGTCAAGCTTTTACAGTCTGTGCAAAGCAAAATCTTCCTACTTCTTTTGATACTACACTTACTGCTTTCAAGGAAAGCAGAGAAAACATTCTTTCTATTGAAGATGAAATCCTCAGTGTACCAGATTCTTCATTCATGAAAAAACTCAATGAACAGATGATGCCTATCATTTATCAGCTTCTGGACTGTGTCGAAGAATTCATGGACCGCTATGAAGAAATCAAATGTGAAGAAGAAGTAATTGATTTCTCTGATATGGAACATTTTGCCTTGAGACTTTTGAAAGAAAATCCTGAGGTAGCTGCGTATTATCAAAATCTCTTTGTTGAAATCATGGTCGATGAATTTCAGGACAGCAACGATGTTCAGGATGAATTGGTTCATCTGATCTGTCGCAAGAACAATGTCTTCCGTGTAGGTGATGTCAAACAGTCTATTTATGGATTCCGTCACGCTCTTCCAAAGATCATGCAAGGCTACAAAAATTTGAATGATGAACAGAATATGGTCATCCGTTTCAATAGAAATTATCGTAGTGATGCCACCATCATTGCCTTTAATAATCTTCTGTTTGAAATACTCATGAACATTGAAGGTTTTGATTCACTTCCTTTCAAAGAAGAAGATTTAAGTGAATGCGGTCTTGATTCACAGAAAGAAAATAATCATCCTATTGTTTTTCATGCACTGGATCCAGATCTTCACACCTTTGAAGATGAGAAAATCAACAAGGATAAATACAAAGCAGAGTATATTGCCCATGAAGTGTTGGGCATGTCCAAAAATCATAAGTTCAGTGATATAGCTATTCTGGTTCGTAATAATTCCAAAATGGAAATACTCAAAGAAACCTTTGAAAAATACAATATTCCTTACTATATGAACCATAAGACAGGTTTCTATGAGTCTCGAAGTATTCAGATCTTGATTTCAGTTTTAAATTGTCTTGCTGATCCAGAAAACGATCTGCACTTTGCTGCTATGATGACAAGTGTACTGTTTCACATGACTTCTGATGAATTGGCATATATTTCATCTGTAAAGAAATCCTCTTATTATCAGTATTTTTTGGATCATGCAGTAGAGAAGCTGGAAAACTTCCATCAGATTCGCCAGCAAGAAGGTCTTTGTGATACGATCGAAACCATCTTTAAATGGAATGATTTTTATGAAACCTGTTCTTTCCAGGATCAGACAAACTGTGATGCCTTTTATGAAATAGCCTATTCTTTTGAAAATGAATCAGGTTGTGAGATTCCTTATTTTTTGGACTACATCAATCATTTGAAGGATCAGGAAACTGCACAAACGAGCACCATTGGTAAAAACGACAATGTCGTGCGTTTTATGAGCATTCATAACTCAAAAGGACTTGAATTTCCGATCGTTTATTTATGGTCTACTAGCACCATGAAAAAAGTGGAACTGAGTGATATGGTCTTATGTGACAGTGAACTTGGGGTCGGTTTTCATTTCATGCAGTTCCCGCATCGAAACATTTTTAAATCCTATCAGCGCATTGCCATCGAACAGAAAAAAAATCGAGACG
The DNA here is from genome assembly GCA_945938205.1 of uncultured Traorella sp. Classification (GTDB taxonomy): domain Bacteria; phylum Bacillota_I; class Bacilli_A; order Erysipelotrichales; family Erysipelotrichaceae; genus Traorella. The sequence goes on from CAMEUL010000190.1 coordinate 2,157, forward strand.
AAATCGAAGAAGAACTGCGTATTCTTTATGTCGCGACAACACGAGCCAAAAAACAGTTGCATATTGTTGATTTTGTAAATCCTGCATTAGATCTGACAGCAGGTATCAATTATTCAAAAGTGAATGCACGCAAAGGTACCACCAGTTGGATCCTTCAGACAATGGCAAGTCTTAATCGAAATGATCTTTTTGAAATCAAAGAAATCCATAAGATGTGGACAACAGAGCCTTTAACTCAAAAGGAAAAGAAATATGGAGAAATTCAGCGCTATAAAGAAGAACAGCCCCTTCTGATTTCATCTCCAAGTGAATTTGAAGAAAACTTTGATCTGAAACCTCTTGATTTCTCAATGCATTCCGGAACACATCGAGGAAAACTTTATCATTCTTATCTTGAATATCTCCCAAATGAAAAATGGTCTATTGAAATTATACAGAAATGTTCAAAAGAACATCATTTGGAATTAGATGAAAGACTCGTCCATCAGCTCATGAAACTGAACGAGAATGAATTTTTTGATTCACTTCGCACAACAAAGATTTATCATGAATATCCTTTCCTTGTGCAATGTGATGATCAGGTCATTACAGGATATATCGATTATTTATCCATTGGAGATGTCATTACCCTCATAGATTTCAAGAGCGATCTAGTTAAAGAAGAAACTGTATTGATTGAACGATATCAATCACAGATCAAGGCTTATCACAAAGCCTTAACAAAGATTTTCCCAGATCAAAACATACAAACTTATATTTATTCTTTTGAACTTTCAAAATTTATATCAATCTTATAAAAAAGAGGCTGTAACGAAATAGAAAAATTTCGAAGATGAAATTCATTCTAT
>CAMEUL010000191.1 GCA_945938205.1 uncultured Traorella sp.
TTCCATCTTCAAATACATTCAAGCTTTCAACATTGACAATTCTATATTCCTTACGGTTGAAATTTGTAAATCCGCGTTTTGGTAAACGTCTTGCAAGAGGTGTCTGTCCCCCTTCAAATCCTAAGCGAACTCCTCCGCCACTACGTGCGTTCTGTCCCTTCTGACCTTTACCGGCAGTTTTACCATTTCCTGAACCATGTCCACGACCGATTCTTTTACGGTTGCGTCTAGCTCCTTCTGTATAAGTCATTTCATTTAATTTCATGTTGTACCTCCTAACGAATTTCCTGTGGTTTTCTTCCACGTAATTCGCAAGTACCTTCAATTGTCTTCAAATTCTGAAGTCCATTGATAGTTGCACTTACAACGTTCACTGGAGTACGTGAACCTAAGCATTTAGACAGGATATCTGTGATACCTGCAAGTTCCACAACGGCACGAACAGGACCTCCGGCAATCACTCCAGTACCTTCAGTAGCAGGACGAAGCACAACTTCTCCAGCACCATAAGTTCCTACGATTTCGTGAGGAATTGTTCCGTTTACAATTGGAACTGTAAATACATTTTTCTTTGCATCTTCGATCGCTTTCTTGATTGCATCAGGCACTTCGTTTGCTTTACCAGTACCGAATCCAACACGGCCTTTTTTATCACCGATTACTACAAGGGCAGCAAAGCGGAAACGGCGTCCACCTTTAACAACCTTCGTAACACGGTTGATTCTAACGACACGTTCTTCGAATTCTTTTTCGCGTTCACGATCTCTTCTTGGTTTGCGTTCCATTCGCATGTCCTCCTAAAATTCCAGTCCAGCTTCACGAGCTGCTTCGGCTAAAGCCTTCACACGTCCATGATAGATGTAACCACCACGGTCGAATACGACATTTTTAATTTTCTTTTCCTGTGCACGTTTTGCAATTTCAGCTCCAACCTTTGCAGCAGCTTCGATATTTCCACCATTTTCAAGTTTCATATCAACAGAACTGCAAGCAACAAGAGTATGACCTGTTGTATCATCAATGATCTGAGCATGAATGTGTGCATTCGAACGGAATACGTTCAACCGAGGGCATTCAGCAGTACCGGATACTTTGGTACGAACACGTGCATGACGACGTAAACGTTCATCGTTTTTAGAAATTTTCTTAAGCATGTTCTCTTATCCTCCCTCTCGCTATTTCTTACCTGCTGTCTTACCTTCCTTACGACGAACATATTCACCTTTGTAGCGAATACCTTTGCCCTTGTAAGGTTCTGGTTTTCTGGCAGCACGGATATTGGCAGCAAATTCTCCGACTTTCTGTTTATCAATACCTGAAACAACAATTTCTGTTGGAGTTTCACATACAACTTTCACATCATCCACCAAAGTAATTTCAACCTGGTGAGAGTATCCAATGTTTAATGTAAGTTTGTTTCCTGAAATTGCAGAACGGAACCCAATTCCGACCAATTCCAGTCTCTTTTCAAATCCTTCACTGACACCTACTACCATGTTGTGCAGCAAAGCACGAGTTGTACCATGTAACTGTTTAACGTGTTTTTCATCATTTGGACGAACTACATGGCATTCAGCACCTTCCACCTTAATTTCAAGCATAGGTGCAAACTGACGAGTCAAAGTTCCCTTAGGACCTTTAACTGTCACTTCATTCCCGCTGGCTACGATAACTTCAACGCCTGCTGGAACGGTAATCGTTTTATTACCGATACGTGACATAGTTTTCTCCTTATCTTACCATACGTAAGCAACGACTTCCCCACCACAGTTCTTAGCTCTGGCATCTCTATCAGTCATAAGACCGTTAGAAGTAGAGATAATGGCAATACCTAAACCATTCAATACTCTTGGAAGTTCGTCTACTTTTGCATAAACACGTAACCCTGGTTTTGAAATTCTCTTGATACCAGTGATTACTTTTTCATTGTTAGGACCATATTTTAAAGTTACAGTCATCACTTTTTTCACATCACCTTCAACCTTATAGTCTGTAATGAAACCTTCAGTTTTCAGGATCTTTGCGATTTCTTCTTTTTCTTTGCTTGCTGGAACTTCGACTGAAGCGTGACGAGCCTGAAGCCCGTTACGAATTCTAGTCAGCATATCCGCAATCGGATCTGTCATCATCATGACTTAATTCCTCCTATCTCTTACCAACTAGCCTTCTTGACTCCTGGAATCTGACCTTTGTAAGCCAGTTCACGGAAGCAGATACGGCACAGTTTATATTTACGTAATACTGAGTGAGGACGTCCACAACGTTCACAACGTGTATATTCACGAGTTGAGAATTTCTGAGGGCGGTTTGCTTTATTAATCATCGCTTTCTTTGCCATTGAATGTGTCCTCCCTATTTAGCGAATGGCATACCTAATTCTTCAAGTAATGCCTTAGCTTCTTCATTTGTTTTGGCTGTTGTTACAATAACAATATCCATACCACGAACTTTATTAACCTTATCAAAATTGATTTCTGGGAAAATAATCTGTTCTTTTACTCCAAGAGTATAGTTTCCACGTCCATCAAATGCAGTCTTGCTGACACCACGGAAGTCTCTTACACGTGGCAATGAAATACTTACCAGTTTGTCAAGGAAGTCATACATTTTTTCTGAACGAAGAGTAACCTTACATCCAATAGGTGCTCCTTCACGAAGCTTGAAGTTTGCAATTGATTTTTTTGCTTTTGTAATCACTGGCTGCTGACCTGTGATCTGAGCCAATTCAGCTACAGCATCTTCAAGTGATTTTGGATTTGCAATAGCATCTCCACATCCCATATTGATGACAATTTTATCAACATAAGGAACTTGCATCACTGATGTGTATCCGAATTTCTTTGTTAAGTTTTCAACAACAGTTGTTTTATACTTTTCCTGTAAACGGTTCATCTTTTACGCTCCTTCCTTATTTGATGACAGCACCTGTCTTTTTGTAGACACGTACTTT
>CAMEUL010000192.1 GCA_945938205.1 uncultured Traorella sp.
AAAAAGCAAAGGAGCTATTCCCATGGATACAATTAAAACGGAAAACAATGAAAAAAAAATTCTGTTAGATGAAGAAGACTGGAGTGATGATGTTCCCTTGGAACAACTGATCACCAATGATGAAAAAAATGATGACTGTGTTCAGTTTTCACTCTTTGGTGATTCAGATAATCTATTATAGAAAGAAGGAATCAGTATGGTGCACTTTATAGGAATCAAAGGAAGCGGAATGGCATCTTTGGCTTGTATCTTGAAAGATCTGGGAGAAGATGTTAAGGGAAGTGATATTGAAAAATACATTTTTACACAAAAAGCATTGGAGGATCGAAAAATTCCGATTTTACCCTTTGATGAGAAAAATATCTCTGAAGAAGATACTGTGATCATAGGAAATGCTTTTGATGAAAGCAATCCTGAGGTCAAAAAAGCCAAATCCTTAAATAACGGAAAAGTTTATTATTATCATGAATATTTGGGCAAACTAGTCAATAACTATGTTTCTATTTCCATCGCCGGCACTCATGGCAAGACAACAACTACAAGCATGATGGCACACCTTTTAGAAGCAGTAAAGCCAACAGGTTATCTGATTGGAGATGGTAGTGGAGACATGGAAAAGGATTCTCATTACTTTGTTCTTGAAAGCTGTGAATATCAACGCCATTTTATGGCTTATCATCCGGATTATGCAATTATTACAAGCGTTGATTTGGACCATATTGACTATTATCGAGATCTTGATGACTATAAAAGCGCCTTTGAAGCTTTCGCTGAGCAGGTAAAAAAGAAAGTCATTGTCTTCCATGATGATCCAAATATTCAAACTATGACCTTTAAAAATGATATCTTAAGTTATGGAATGAGTGAAGGCAGTGATGTACGAGCCGTTAACTTTTCTGAAAATGAACAAGGTATGCAGTTTGATGTTCTTATCCATGATAAGATGTGGGGACATTTTGAGTTTCCTTATGTGGGCATCCATTTATGTTGGAATACGCTTGCATGCATTGCTTTGGCATATTGTGAAGGTGTAGAGCCTCTAGTAGTACAGCAGCAGATGGCAACCTTCCAGGGTGCAAAACGTCGCTTTGTAATCGAACAAGAAGGAAGTCAGGTATATATTGATGATTATGCACATCATCCAACAGCAATCCGTCTTACCATTGAAGCGGCACGAGTAAAATTTCCAAATAAAAAACTGGTAGCTATATTCAAGCCTGACCGTTTTTCGAGAATTTACGCATTCATGCAGGATTTTGCGGATGCACTGATGACTGCTGATGAAGTAATATTATGCCCATTCCCTGAAAATGCGAAAAAAGAAGAGGGTATTGATATTGATATATATTCTCTTGCGGCATTGATTCCAGATTGTCGTGTTATGACTGAAAATGAAGAAAATGCCAGAATTCTTAGTCAGCAAGAAAATGTTGTTTATTTGTTTATGAGTTCAAAGGATATTTATAAGTGGAAAGATATAGTGAAAAATTTTCATTCGCAATCTTGAAATTTTTTACAAACTAGAGTATATTAAACTAAAATGAGGTAGATCATATGCAACTTGAAAATTTTTTTGAATCATTGAGTTATCTATGCATCAAGATTTTGCCGCTGATTGGTGTAATTCTTGGCATATATCTGATTATCATGGTTCATCGCTTGATTCAGACACTGAAAAGTGCAGAAAAGGTCTTAGATGAGGCCAATACTCAAATACGCAAATTAGATGTTCCATTGAATACCGTGGCAGAAATTTCAAAAAGTGTCGATCATGTACATGATTTGGCAAAAGAATCGATCAATCAGGTATCAACTACCTTATATCAGACAATCTTGTCATTGAAGCAATGGTTTCAAAACCTGATTCATAAAGATAAAGAAGAAACAGAAGTCATGGATAAAACGACATCAGAGCATGTCGAAGGAGAAAACTAATATGGAAGAAAATAAAGAACTTGAAACAAAACAAGAAGAACTGAAGTATAAGATCATTACACTTGAAGATGATGTCGATGACAAAAACATCAAAAAATTGGTAGAAGACATCCTCGAAGAGATGAATCAAGCTTTTGAAAACTTCAAGAAGTGGTACGAGGAAAACAAAAATTCTGAAAAAGCTCAAGAAATGAAGGAAAAATTCATGAATGAAATGGATCGTTTGGCAACAAAATGTGCTCAGATGATCAATGATGTGAAGACTAATCCTCAATTGCAGGAGAAACTTGCGACAAGCAAGGATACGCTTGTAAATCTTTTCAATAAAGCATCTGTAGAAATCAGAAGTGGAGTAAATACAATTCTTGATAATGAAACAGTTTCTAAAACGATTGACAGTGTCAGTGATAAAATTGTAGATGTGCTTCATGACGAAAAAGTTCAAAATGGTATTAAAGCTACAAAAAAAGGAATCCTGAATGTTGCAACCAATGCATATGAAGGATTAAAACAAGTCCTAAAAGAAAAGGATGAAGAATAAGAGGAGGCTGCATGAAAAGAATCACTATATATGATGTCGCAAAAGAAGCCAATGTTTCACTTGCCACTGTGTCTCGAGTTATCAATGGAAGCGATGTAGTACGTGAAGATACAAGATTGAAGGTTGAAGAAGCGATCAGCAAGTTGGGCTATAAGCCTAATGCAATTGCTCAAGGATTAGCATTATCCAAAACAACTACGATTGCATTAATTGTTCCGGATACTAATGTTTTCATGACAAGTGCCATGATCAATGGCCTATTGGATGTTTCAAAAATCTATAAATACAATATCATTCTTCATTCAGTGAGTGAAGGAATTACTCAAATGGAAGATGTTATTGACAATATCATCAAGTCAAGAGCAGATGGTGTAATAATTTTTAATGACAGATTGGATCGCAATGAACTGCAGACGCTTAACAGCTATCAGATTCCAATTGTGGTTATTGGAAACCA
>CAMEUL010000193.1 GCA_945938205.1 uncultured Traorella sp.
CTCTGTTTTCAACGATCACACCACCAAATTCGATGATATGGTCATATCTGGATGACAACCCTGTCGTTTCAAGGTCAAAAATGCAATAACGTGCCGATTCTAAAAGACGCTCATCTGGATGAGTCACAATGTTCAGTACCGGGTCTACCATGTTCATTTCAACACCATAAATCATCTTGATGGGTTTTTCACGTCCTTTGTTGATTTTCTCCAAATAGCGTTGTGCTTTAGGAAAATCCTGAACAACAAGATGATCCGTGATGGCAATAGCTTCATGTCCCCAATCTGCTGCTTGATCAATATATTCTGCAATATCACTGACTCCATCCATTTCAGAAAGTTTGGTATGAAGATGCAGCTCCACTCGTTTCTTTTCTGCATTATCCTTCCGTTTTGTCTTTTCAATCACTTCGATCCTGTCCGCCATGAAAACAAGCGTATGCAGGAAGGAATCATCGACGACACGTCCATATGCACGAATTCGCTGTCCAACCTTGATTGGATCTTCTTCAGCAGATGGATTGACAAAGCGTTTTAAAATAATGGCATCGTCATCATCCGCAAGATAAATGCTGTGAAGAATGCTTTTTCCAACCGGACGTGTTTCAATTTCAAACACATCTCCCCAGATTTCAACACCTTCACACGCTTCATGAATATCCTGGATGGAAAGAGGTACATAGGTTCTTTTCCCTTTTGGAACATACGTTTTCTTTTCCTCCACTTTGACGGGAGCTGCTGCTTTTTGAGGACCTTTCACCTTTTTAACTTCCTGATCGATCACGCTTTCTTTTTCTTTTGAATGAATGACAATTCCTAACTGTTTGCACTTCTCTTGAAGTAATTCAAAGGTTTCTTTATCTGTTTCAGAAACTGTCATTGCATGATCTTTCACACGTCCATTGATCATCAAATGATTCTGTAAGATGATTTCTTCCACATAGGCATTTATTTCCTCATCATCCAAATTGGTTTCTTCGACATTCAATGTCAAATTGACACCTGCATGGATCTGTTTCATCAATCGATCTTTAAAAATACGATATGTCTGATAAGGAAGACATTTCTTTAAGGATAACGTTAAATTTAAAGATTGAGACGATTTTGAATATACTGTCTTTACAATTTCTCCCTGATCAAAATCATGAAGGAAATCATCCATTTTTAATTGTTTCAGCAAATTTATTAAATTCATGTTTCCTCCCAAAAAAATGGTTATTTCACCATTTTTTCAAACGCATCTTTCGCAGCAGCTTGTTCTGCTTTCTTTTTGGAAGCACCCTTTCCTTTTCCAAGTGTTATGCCATCCATTTTCACAGCCACTTCAAAAACAGGCTGATTATTAGGTCCTTCCATATGTAATACTTCATAGTTCACGGTCTTACGGGTATCCGCTTGTACATATTCCTGAAGTTTGGTCTTATAGTCAATCAATCCTTCTGCTTTTGGTGCAAGAATATGTGGGGTGATCACACTTTCCAAAATCTGATTCACCACATCAAATCCGGCATCCAGATACAAGGCACCAATAAAGGCTTCAAACATATCTGCCATAATGGATTCCCTTTCTCTTCCTCCGGTTTTTTCTTCGCCAACACCCAACAGAAGAAACTGATTCAGATTCAGTTCTCTTGTATATTGTGCTAAAGCTACTTCACTGACCAACTGAGCACGTAGAGTCGTCATCTGTCCTTCATTGATCGGAGGGTCCAAAAGATATAATTTTTTGGCACTCCAAACCTGCAGAACGGCATCTCCCATAAATTCTAAACGCTCATTGTCATGATGAAAAGATTTATGTTCATTGACATAAGATGAATGAACAAATGCATTTAGAATCAGTTTACGATCATGCACTTCAATATTTCTTTCTTTCAGCCAATCAAATATTTCCATAGTTCCTCCGATAATCATTATAACATATTAATCCACATATTTATTTTCATTGATGTATTTCATACAGAGTTTTTCAAGGGCAGGATAATCTCTCAGATGCGATACAATTTCCATGGCATCTTTTTTTGCCTGCATCAGAATATTGGAATCTTGAACACAGTCTCCTAAAATAAAACTAGGTAAGCCACTTTGCCTTTTCCCAAGAATATCTCCCGGTCCCCGATTCATCAGATCAAATCGGGCGATCTCAAAACCATCATTGGTTTCTTCCAGTTTTTTCAATCGGGCAATACTTTCTTCCTCTTTGGTATCACTTAAAAGATAACAAATACCTGTCTCATTGCCTCTGCCCACTCTTCCACGCAGCTGATGGATCTGACTCAAACCAAAGCGGTGGGCATCATAAATGACCATACGATTGGCATTGCTGACATCCACTCCGACCTCAATGACCGTTGTGGATACCAAAACATCCAAACGATGTGCAAGAAAATCTTCCATAACCTGATCTTTTTCTTCACTTTTCATTTGTCCATGCAACAAGCCAATTCGAACATTCTTTAATGTCTTTCTCATTCCTTCATAGATAGATGTCACATTATGCATTTTCATGTCTTCATTTTCTTCGATGCTCGGACAAACCACATAACACTGAATACCTTTTTCAATGGCATCCAGAATTTCAGAAAGAATCGGTTTCATAGTTTTTGTTGGTACATAACGTGTAATTGTTTGGCTTCTTCCTTTAGGATATTGTTCAATCGTTGAAACATCCAGATCACCATAAAGTGTCGTAGCCAATGTACGAGGAATCGGTGTGGCACTCATCAAAAGCATATCCACTTTTTTCCCTTTACCCAACAGTTTTCTTCGCTGTTCAACACCAAAACGATGCTGCTCATCGGTAATTACAAGCCCTAGATCATCATAAACCACATCATCCTGAAATAGAGCATGAGTCCCAATCAGAAAATGAATGCGATGTGCTTTTAGATCTTCCAAGATTTCTGTT
>CAMEUL010000194.1 GCA_945938205.1 uncultured Traorella sp.
GATTGCTATGCATGTGGGTGGGAGCATTGAAAACTTCGCTGATATGATGAATCAGAAAGCAAAACAGTTGCATATGAATGAAACTCTATTTGTGAATCCAAGCGGTTTGGATGAAACAGATGGCGGGAATTTGTCAAGTGTGTATGATATGGCATTATGTATGGAATATGCGATGAAAAATCCTGTGTTTCAGATCATTTCAAGTACTCGTCAATATAAAGCTGAAAACGAACGTGTATGGATCAATAAAAATCGTCTTTTAAATCTGTATGAAAATTGTACAGGAGGAAAAACAGGATATACAAAGCTTTCAGGAAAAACTTTGGTCACTAGTGCTTCATTGAATGGTTTTGAAACCATTGTTGTCAGTTTTAGGGAACAGGATTATTTTTATTTACATAAACAATTACATGAGAATATGTATAGTAAATATGATTCTATCTTACTGATACCAAAAGGAAATTATCGAATAAAGAATAAAACTGTAAAAATCAAGGAAGATATTCGAATTCTAGCCGAAAAAGAAAGCATACTTGATTACGAAGTAAGATTAAATCAGAATCTTACAGTGCGATACAAAGTTCTTAATGAATGGATAGAAAGGAGTTTTGACCTTACATGACATTGTTTTGGGGAAGCATGATCTTAAGCTCCATTGTTTTTGGATTTTGTACCGGTAAGATATCGCTTATCAGTAATACGATGGTATCGGTTGGCAGTGAAACACTTGAGTTTGTTCTGCCTTTGATTGCGGTAACATGTTTTTTCAATGGTATTGTGGAAATTGCTTTTCAAAGTGGTTGTATTGCTTGGCTTGAAGCAAGAATGCGTCCATTTCTAGGGTTTCTTTTGCCTGATATCCGACATGACAGTGAAACACTGGGATATGTTGCCAGCAATATTGTTATCAATATGTTCGGATTGGGAAGTGCTGCTACACCGGTTGGTCTTAAAGCGATTCAGGGCATGCAGAAGCATAATCTAGATAAAACAGTAGCCTCACGAAGCATGATTACCTTTCTTGTTTTAAATACAGGCGGAGTGACTTTATTTCCTACAAGTATCATTGCGCTTCGAGTAGCTCATCATGCAACAGATGCAACTTCTTTTATACCTTTTGCAGTCATTGCAACTTTCAGCGCTTCCTTTATCGGTCTTATTGTCGACAGGTGGTGGAATCATCGCTGATCTGATTCTTCCTGCTTTTATATTGATCATTTTAACAATTGCGATTTTCAAAAAAATTGATGCTTACAGTGCATTCTTAAAAGGGGTAAAAGAAGGCTTTCTTTTATTTAATGATGTTTTTGGCAGCATGTTATCTATGATGTTTGCAATCAATCTTTTGCGTATCAGTGGACTATTAGATTTTGTAGCCGGATTTTTTGCACAATTTATTACGGAGATCCACCCTTATTTATGGGCTATGATGCTGTTCCGTCCTTTCAGTGGTACAGCCTCTTTAGCCATCATGGTTGATATTTTCAAGAATTTGGGTGTCGATTCTTTCAGCGGTATCATGGCCAGTGTCATACAGGGAAGTACCGATACTACTTTATATGTCATTACATTATATTTTGGATGTATCGGAGTTAAAAAAATAAGAAATTCTTTGGCAATTGGTCTTGTCAGTGATGTCGTTGGCATTCTGGTTGCAATACTACTTACATTTTGGTTCTATTCATGATAAAATGATTCCAAAGGAAGTGAAGTATGGAAAGATTGCAGAAAGTCATCGCTGCCAGCGGAGTAACGTCTCGTCGCAAAGCAGAAAGTCTTATTCTTGAGGGCAGGGTTCGTGTTAACGGAGAAATTGTGACTGAACTAGGTACAAAGGTCAAAAAAGGAGATCAGATAGAAGTAGACAATGTTCACATTCAACGTGAAAATAAAGTCTATTATGTGATGAATAAACCAAAACGAAGTATCTGTACACTCACGGATGAATTTGATCGCAAGACCGTTGTTTCTCTGATTCCTTGTGTTGAAAGGATCTTTCCAGTAGGAAGGCTGGATTATGATACAAGCGGCGTTTTGATACTGACAAACGATGGTGAATTTGCAAATACCATTATTCATCCAAGGTATCATTTGCCGAAAACATATGATGTTTTGATTGATGGAATTTTAAAACCTGAACAGATCAAAGAAATGGAAAAAGGTATCCTTTTGGAAGATGGCATGACACTTCCAGCGAAAGTAAGAATACGCAAAAAAGATTTTGAACATAAAAAAACAAAATTTGATCTGACGATTATGGAAGGCAGAAACCACCAAGTAAAAAGAATGGTGGAACATTTTGGATATCAGGTAACAAGTCTTCATAGAAAAAGTATTGGTTTTTTGAAGGTGGAAGATCTCTCTCAAGGAGATTATCGTTTATTGAAACCTCAAGAAGTCAAGGATCTCAAAAAACTAGCGATGGAAGGCAAATAAGTCTTTTATCGCTTTTATTTGTCTTTTTGATGGTTTTAGTTTAAAATAGGGAAGGTGATAAAATGCAACAGTATGTCATAGATTCCAAAGTTCTTGATACAATAGAATTTAACGAAGAACAGTCTTTTCATATACAGCGGGTTTTGCGTATGAAAGAAGGGACTGTTGTGAAAGTAGTGGATGCTGATGAAAATGCTGCTTTTGTTACTATTCATTATGAACAAAACAAAGTATTGGGTATTCTAAAAGAAAAACTAGAACCTCAGAAAAGAAAAATTCGAATTACTTTGGCTGCTAGTCTTATCAAGAAGGATAAATGGGATTTCTGTATTCAAAAAGCATGTGAATGCGGTGCTTATACCATAGCACCTTTTGTTTCTGAAAGAAGTATCGTTCGTATTCAGGATGAGAAAAATGAAAAGAAAAGAATGCGTTGGCAAAAAATTGCGTTAGAAGCCTGTGAACAGTCCAA
>CAMEUL010000195.1 GCA_945938205.1 uncultured Traorella sp.
CCCCAGTGAAGATAACTCGCTGCCAGGTAATCAGGCTCACTCAGTGAGCCTTTTTAATTTTCAGTTGAAATATGAATAAAAACAGGGTAGTATAATGAGGTAATGATGAAAAAAGTACTTTTAGGATTATCAGGTGGTGTTGATAGCGCAGTAGCTGCTATTGAATTAAAAAAAGCAGGTTATGATGTAACCTGTGCTTTCATGCGTAATTGGGATGCACTTGCAAATAATGACATTTTAGGAAATCCAACTATTGGAAATGATATTTGTCCGCAGGAAGCAGACTATATGGATGCACTTGAAGTGGCTAAGAAACTGAACTTAGAATGTTTGCGCGTTGATTTTGTAAAGGAATACTGGGATCACGTGTTTACTCAGTTTTTGGATGAATATAAAAAAGGGAGAACACCTAATCCTGATATTCTCTGTAATAAGTATGTGAAATTTGATGCTTTTCTTCAGTTTGCATTAAAGAATGGCTTTGATTATGTTGCGACTGGTCATTACGCGCAGGTGGATCATCGTGATGATGAAAGTGTCTTATTAAGGGGCATTGATAACAATAAGGATCAAACCTATTTTCTCTGCCAGATATCTCAGGAAGCTTTAAGGAAAACACTATTTCCTATAGGACATCTAACAAAGCCGGAAGTTCGAGAAATCGCACTTGACTATGATCTTGGAATTGCCAAGAAAAAGGATTCTACGGGCATCTGTTTTATTGGTGAAAGAAATTTCAGAGAGTTTTTATCGAATTATCTACCTTCGAAAGAAGGAGATATCGTGGACATTCATTCATTAAAGGTCGTTGGACGCCATCAGGGTGTTCTTTACTATACCTTAGGCCAGCGCAAAGGAATGGGAATAGGTGGAGATCATGGTCCTTACTTTGTTGTTGGAAAAGATGTGGAAAAGAATATACTTTATGTTTCTTGTGAAAATGATACGGAATGGCTGAGTTCCGACAGTTGTATTGTTTCTCATGTTAATTGGTTTTCTAAAGAAAAACCAAAAGGGAAATTCAAATGCACGGCAAAATTCCGCTATCGTCAGAAAGATAATGATGTTACCATACGATTTTTGGATGAAAACAATGTTTTTGTTTTGATTGACCCAGCAGTTCGTGCAGTTACTCCGGGACAAGAAGCAGTATTTTATCAAGATGAAGTTTGTTTAGGTGGAGGCGTTATCGAAGATGTCTTCTATCAGGGAAAATCTTTATCAACCCGAATTCAGGAAGGAGTCAGCAATGAATCAAAAACTCGAAAGTAAAGGGATTTCATGGCTTCGCATCTTTATTTTGCTTTTGAATTATACAGCAGGTTATATGTTTTTCTATCCGACGCTGCTTGTTTGGAGTTCTAAAATATTTCATTTCAGTTATATTCAATATCAAATTGCCACATTTTTGATTTATGTTTTCATGATTTTTGTATCATTGATTGTTGCTTGGCCTCTTCTTAAAGAAAGTTACACAAAACAGAGAGAATTCAGAAAATTTATTGAATCTATTTTGCTTATGTTTGTTGCAGTGTATGTGGTCAACATTTTAACAAGTGGCATTATTTCGCTTTTGACTGGATTGGAATCCAGTGAAAATCAGACAGGTATTATTACAGCTTTTTATGCAAATCCTTTGCTGATCAGTTTTTCAACTCTTATCTATGCACCTATAGTTGAAGAAATTACTTTTCGAGGGGCTGTCTTTCGTCCACTTCGAAAATACACAAACTTTTGGATATCTGCGCTCATCAGCGGAATCTTGTTTGGTTTCATTCATGTCATGGATTCTTTATTTATAGGAAATTTCATTGATTTAAGTTTTATGCTAACATATGCCGCATTAGGATTTTTGTTTTGTTTTTGTTATGAGAAAAACAAATCTATATTTGCGCCTATGCTTCTTCATTTTTTAAATAATGGCTTGGGAGTGATTGGCATACTGTTATCAATCTTTTTAGGGATGTAAATATGCATGAATCTTTTGTGATTTCTGGAAAATTTACTCATATACGTTACCGTCATGAACTGACGGGTTTTACTGTGGCTTCCTTTAAAATGAATGATCATACTGAAAAAACATTGACTGTCACTGGAATATTACCTGTTTTGGATCTTCAAATGCTCTATGAATGTGAAGGTTATTATGAAGAACATGAGCGATATGGAATGCAGTTTAAAATTGAAAAAATTTCTTTTTTGAAACCAAGTGATGAAGAAGCTCTGATTCATTATTTTTCTGGAACAAATTTTCCGGGTATTGGAAAGAAAACTGCTGAGAAAATTGTACAACGCCTTGGTTTGAATGCCGTTGATAGGATTCTTGAGGATCCAACTCTTCTTCATGAAATTTTTAAGGAAAATGATAAACGGATCCAAAGCATTCTGGATGGAATCCATTCAGAAGCTTCATTGGATGACAGTATTCTGTTTTTTAATAAAATTGGTTTGAACATACGAAGCATTGAAAAGGTACAGGTAGTGTATGGCGAGGAAGCTGTCAATATCATTTCAGAAAATCCTTATCGCTTGATGGAGGATATTGATGGGATCGGATTCAAAACTGCTGATAAAATTGCAAATGTTTTAGGATTTGCGAAAGATCATCCATATCGGATCAAGGCAATCATGGAATCTGAAGTATTGGATGTTTGTATCCGAAATGGAAACAGTTATGTTGAGAAAGAAATCTATATTGCTGCCTTACAGAAAAGATTTCTAAGCGAGAAAATTGATATCGAAGCTTATGATGTACCTGCTCTGTTTGAAAATCTTATCAGCAACCGATTTCTGGTAGTAGAAGAAGATCGTATCTATCATCATACACAGTATGATGCGGAAAAAGGGATAGCCTCTTTTTTAAAAGGATTTCCTTATATGGTAGATCATGACCGTAGAATTG
>CAMEUL010000196.1 GCA_945938205.1 uncultured Traorella sp.
GATTTAGAATAATCTCTTGCGCCAAAGATACTAGTTCCTATGCGAACCATGGTCGTCCCATAAGGAATCGCCAGTTGATAATCCTGACTCATTCCCATGGACAGTTCTTTAAAACTATATTTCTTTTTTAATTCAAATGCTTTTTGAAAGACTTCTCTGATTCTGCTTTCATCTTCACAATGGGGTCCAATAACCATCATCCCATCAATGCTGACATGAGAAAAAGTGCGATGCATGATGTCATCCAACTGGTTTTCATTCATGCCGAACTTGGTTTCTTCATGTGAAAGGTTAATTTCCAGAAGCACATGTGTCACAACACCTTTCTTCTGTGATTCCTTTTGGATCACTTCTAGAAGACGCAGGGAATCCACGGACTGAATGGTTGCGACTTTTCCAATCAGGTATTTAACTTTATTGGTCTGCAGATGCCCGATCATATGCCATCGGATATTTTCATTTTCACGATATTTCTCCATCAGTTCCTGCACTTTATTTTCGCCAAAATCCAACTGTCCTGCTTGGAGTGCTTCATCAATGCAGCTTCTTGGATATGTTTTGGATACAGCAATCAGTTTTACATTTTCTGGTAAAGTTTTTAAAATGTTTTGAATATTTTCTTGGATCATATAGAAAAAAAACAGGATTGCTCCTGTTTCTTACATTCCTTTTTTCTTTAATGTTCTCAATGCACGAGCAGAGATACGCATCTTTTGAGGCTTTCCATCTACGATTACATTTACTTTTTGTAGATTCACATTCCATTTACGACGAGTAGCACGCAATGAGTGAGAACGTTTATTCCCTGTTAAAGGGCCTTTACCAGAAATTGCACAAACTTTTGACATAACGTAAACCCCCTTTCGACTTACTTGTACATAATTTGCTTTATAACAATACCATAATCATTTTAAAAATGCAAGCAGTTTTTCGATGGAAAATGTTGAAACTTTCAAATCATGAATGTTTTATATCTGTAAAGAACGGCCTTTGGAAACAATTTCAAAAAAGATTTTGAATAGTATGATATATTTGTGAAAAAAAGAAGAAATCTATTTTTAAGTGATTTAAATTATGTTATTATAATAAAGAATAAGTGAAGTAAGGAGGTAAGTCAAGTGTTGAAATTGCTGATCATGAAATTCGACTTGTTGTTGGTGAATTTCATGAAAATCACTTGAATATCCTGCGAGTAGAAAAAGTACGTCATAATGGCATTGAAAACCAGAAAATCGTACATGAAGGAAGTATCACCAAGGCATTGATGAAAGCATGTGAAAACTGTTCCAATGCATTGGGTTATAAAATTGAAAGAGTACTTCTGGCTGTGCCAAGTGCCAATATGAAAAAGATGAATGGCAAAGTCAGTGTACCTGTGAAATCAGGCAAGATTCAGTTGTCTGATATTAAAAAAGGAATCAATGAAGTGATCATGAGCGATCATGATGAAAACCTTGAACTGGTGAATGTCGGAGGGGTCCGTTATAACGTGAATGGAATCTCTACAAGGAAGCTTCCTCTTCAGGAAGAATGTGATATCTTTTCAATGGAAATTGATCTTTTCTATTGTGATAAAGAAACATTATATGCTTATGCCAATGTAATTGAAAAATCCAATCTTGAAATATTGGATATTTGTCTGGATGCCTATGCAATCGGTGAAGAAGCAGCTCTTTTCGAACAGCCTGTTGGCAGTTATATCGTATTGATTCATTTGGAACGTCAGACAACCACCTTATCTCTGTTCTCACATGGAAAACTTTTGAACAGCGAAGTACTGTTTGAAGGATATGGGGCATGGCTTTCACCTTTGGCTAATGAAACCGGATTGAAAGCGGATGTCTGTACACGATTGCTCATGGAAAATGATATCCTAAGCCATCATGAATATCTGGATGATCCTGTGTTCCTTTGGGCAGAAGGAAAAGAAGAAAAAACGCTTTCGCTCAAACAACTTCATGAAGTTGTGATACCATCTTTTGAGAGATGGAGCCAGATCATGAAAAACGCCTGTGATCCAATACTTGAAAGTGGTCCATGTCAGATCGTACTTTGTGGAGATGGCTGTGATATAAGTGGAATGGAAAAAGCAGTCAAATGCCTATCTGAAAAAGCCTCTGTATATATTCCACAAACAATTGGTGCTAGAGACTCATCTCTGTGCAGTGTACTAGGAATGTTCTATGCATGGCGTGAAATTAATATGATTCGAAACAATGATATGATCGTGACAGAACAACGTCTGATCGATGAAACATTGAAGGGTGGAAAAACCCGTAATTCAGATGAAACAGGGTTTACAAAGAAACTCAGAAATATTATTCTAAATGAAAAATAAAAGGAGAGAAATTATGGGAGAATTAGATTTTAGACAAGTTGCTAAGATTAAAGTGTTTGGAGTAGGTGGCGCTGGTGGCAATGCAGTGAATCGTATGGCGAACGAAGGAGTTCGTGGTGTGGAATTCTTCGTATGCAATACGGATGCACAAGTTTTGGCTATTTCACCAGTAACCAATAAAATTGTTTTAGGAAGAGAATTGACAGGTGGATTAGGTGCCGGTGGAAATCCTGAAGTAGGAAAAGCGGCAGCTGAAGAAAGCGTTGAAGAAATTCGTGAAGCCATTAAAGGAAGCGATATGGTCTTCATTACAGCAGGACTTGGTGGAGGAACCGGAACAGGTGCAGCACCTATCTTTGCAAAGATTGCGAAAGAAGAAGGCGCTTTGACCGTTGGAATCGTCACAAAACCATTCTCTTTTGAAGGAAGAAGAAAAGCCGAACTGGCAAGAGCCGGACTTGAAGAATTGAAACAGTATGTAGATTCTCTGATCGTTGTTTCCAATACCAACCTGCTTGAAATCCTGGGA
>CAMEUL010000197.1 GCA_945938205.1 uncultured Traorella sp.
CAGATTCCACGCCTGGATTCTGAAGACCCACACAATTCAGCATGCCACCCTCATATTCACAGATTCGTGGCAAAGGATTTCCCTCACGCGGATAAAGTGTCGTTCCTTTCATAGAAAAAGAACCAATCTCATTCACATCATAGAAATCAAGAAAATCCATTCCATACCCATAAGTACCACTCGCACCAATGAGAGGATTTTTAAATGTCATCTGACTCAATGTTACATCAAGTTTTCCCATAGAATCTCCTCTTTCTTAAAGACCGGGCCTTCCTTGCAAATACGCTTCATTCCTTCTTTGGTCTTAAAGGAACAGCCCATGCAAGCGCCAAATCCACAACCCATTCTCGTTTCCAGTGATACTAGACCTGATTGGGTATTTTCTTCACAGAGTTTTTTCATCATCACAAGAGGACCACATGTCACAAATGGCAGATCGTCCCAATTCATTTCCTTCATTTTAGTTATGACATTTTCGTTTTCATCATCATAAGCAAAAACATAGTCCACATCTAATTCTTCTAATTCTTCTTTGAACAGTGTCTGTTCTTTGTTTCTAAAGCCAAAAATCACTTTCACATCTAAACCGCACTTTTTGGCTTCTTTGATGCATCCGATAAGTGGAGCACATCCAATACCTCCACCAACGACCAAGAGATCTTTCTTGAAGTAACTTAAGTCAAAACCATTGCCCAAGTTCAGAAGAACCTCAAGTTCTCCCTGTTTCATTTCTGAGAGGAGATTCGTTCCTTCTCCCGCTTTTTTGATGGTCAGAGTAATGCTGTTTTCATCCCAATCCGTCAGTGAAATTGGGCGTCTCAATGATTTTCCGATTACCTGAACATCCACAAATTTTCCGCTTTTTTCTACCCAATCTGTGGGACATTCCAAAACTAGCTGAAAAACATCTTCATTAATTTTTTTATGCCTCACAATCGGACACTTTTTTAGTTTCATATCCATTCTCCAAATTATAGGTTTCTTCATCCAACAATCCTTCACTTTTTGAAACCGCGATGGCACATGCACTGTCACCGACTACATTGAGTGAAGTTACCAGCATTTCAATAGGACGATTGATTGCCAGAATCAATGTATAAGCCATAAGTGCCATATCATTGCCATATCCCATGCCTGAAAGGATCGTAAACAGGATGACGGCCCCAGCGCCTGGTGCAGCTGGTGTACCAATAGAAGCTACTAATGCGAGTATACCAATAATCAGCACAGAAGTCAATGTTACATCATATCCTCCGCAGCTTGCAATGAAGATTGCAGCAATTACCTGCATGATGGCTGTCCCATCCATATTTACGGTCATACCCAAAGGAAGCACAAAGGAAGCAATTTCTTCATGAACTCCTAATTCTTCCGTTGTTGTTTTCATATTCAATGGAAGAGTAGCAGCACTTGAAGAAGTTGAAAATCCAAACAGTGCCACTTTCGAGATTTTTTTGATAAAAAGAACCGGGCTCATGCCTGTTGTGATCCAGACAAACAGTGCATAGCCAAATACCAGCATGATCAACAATAAAATCACTGTTAATACCACATAAGCCAAGGCTGGTTTTAAATAATTGACCCCATAGACCGCAAAGGTTCTTGTAATCAAAACGAAAATAGCAAGAGGCCCGAATCGATTGACAATGAAAGATAAACAAGTTGTAATGATATGAGAAATCTCTTCACATAGTTTAGGCAAAACTTCAATCTTTTCTTTGCAGGCATTGATTCCAAGTCCAACAGCAACGGCAAGAACAACAATTCCCAAAACTCCCCCATTGTTTGAGAAAGCAGCAGCCACATTGTTTGGAACCGCATTGATCAGGATCATCAAAGGATTGCTTCCAGTAGATCGGGTAGACGTAGTCAGTCCATTTAATTCTGCCGGATTAAAAAAGCCCATCTGATAAGCAGTAAAACCGACGATTCCGGCAATCAAAAGTGAAACTGTGGTTGTCAACAAGAAGCATCCGATCGTTTTCGTGGAAATTCTTCCAAGCTTGCGTGAATCCGAAATGCGAATCATAGCCAGCACGATGCTTGTAAAGACCATTGGCACGATGATCACCTGTAAGGCCCTTACAAATAATTGGCCAATGATGTAGAAGATACCCAATGCCTGTTCATTTCCCTGAGCAGAAATATCTGCGAACAGAACAGAATGAATCGTATTCCATAAAGCCGCATTGCCATTGGCATTCAAGTTTTCTCTTAACGCAATTAGTCCTACTCCTGCCAAAAGGCCTAAGACCAAGGCAATCATCATTTTCGTTGCCAGCCTGTTTGAAGATTTTTTCGTCATATTTTTCTCCTCCATAAAATAAAGCCCCCAGTACGAGACCAAGGGCTTTGCATATAAAAATTCAGCGTATGTCCTTTATAGTCTCTCGTACTATATTAAAGGTTCTGTGAATATTATAGACACATCATTTTGAATGTCAAGATAGAATGTAATTGTAAGCGTTCACAAGTTTCTTTAACTTTTCTTTAGAGAGTGTTACAATGAAATCAGAAAAGAGGTATACCATGAAACTGAACACAAAAAGAACTTTCTTTATTGGATTAGCCTTTATGTCAATTTGCGCATTCTGGCAGCTTTACGATCAGATGATTCCACTCATGCTGGATCAAACCTTTCATATCAGTGCTACACTGATTGGTATCATAATGTCACTGGATAATGTACTGGCCCTTGTCATGCTTCCTCTTTTTGGAACGCTTTCTGACAAAATCGATACCCGTTTAGGAAAAAGAACGCCTTTTATCCTAATTGGCACCGTGATTGCCGTAATCTTTATGATTATCATACCGATAGCAGCCAACTTGAAGTCCATTCTTCTGTTTATGCTGGCTTTA
>CAMEUL010000198.1 GCA_945938205.1 uncultured Traorella sp.
AAACTGAAGAAAAAAAGAACATTTTGGAAATGAAAGGTTGGTGCTAATTTATGATTTACTATTACGGTGGTTCTTTTGATCCGATTACAAAAGCACATGAAGCAATTATTCGTAGAATTAAGAAAGAAATGAGAGAATCTGATAAGTTAATTATTGGAATTGTCCAAAATGATGAAAAGAATTATAATGTTTCTATAAATGACCGTCTGAACATGGTTAAGAAGTCTTTGGATGCACATGAGATTGTAATTCAAGACAAAAGAACTTATGCATATCTTGATGCTCATTATCGTGGTGAAAAGATTACGATTTGTATGGGTGATGATGAATGGTATTCGCTTTGTTCTGGAAAGTGGGTAAATTGGGATTTGCTTTTGAAGCATTATGAATTCATGGTATTTTATCGTGAAGATGAAAACGATGAAATTGAAAACGATGAAATTGTGCTTCCTGCCGGCATAAATCCAAATGTGACTTTCCTTGGTGCTGGAGATAATACAGATGGAATTTCTTCTACAGCAGTCCGTGAAATTTTGTTTAAAAATCCTGAATGCCATTATAGTGACGTTCGAGATTACATTACGCATGTTGTGTTCCGCTATATTAAGGATAATGAACTATATTTCCAGAATGGTAATGATTACAATGAAAAGGAAAAGGAATTCCTTAAGGAATACGCTGTTAAGAAGGAAAAGAATCATTGGGGTGAGCCGAGTGTGACTACAGACACGGTTGCTTACAATGGTGATAAGATTTTGTTAATTCGTCGTGGAAATTATCCATATAAGAATTATTGGTGTTTATGCGGTGGATTCATGGATTTAACAGATGAAGACTTAAGATATACTGCATCTCGAGAATTAAAAGAAGAAACTGGAATTAATATTGATCCATTACGATTCAGTCAAATAAAGACTTATAGTCATAAATTTGATCCTAGAATGCGAATTGTAGATACTGCTTTTGAAGTTAGAATTTCGAAAAAAGAAATGAAAACAATGAAAGCTGGTGATGATGCATGTGATGCCGCATGGTTTGATTTAGATAATTTGCCTTTATTAGGTTTTCATCATAAAATGATCATTGAAGATTGGAAAAAGAAACATAAAAATGAATCTTATCTTTAAAATTTATGAAGGACAGGTATATATCCCCATTATACTTGTGGATATTCACACTATCCACTAACTTCATATAAATATATTAGAAGGTGTGAACTTCTTATTTTTATGGGGTATTTATGAAGACAAGGAAATGTCTTAAGTGTAACTGTATAATATCAGTTAGAAGTTTTTTAAAACATATATTAAACGAACATAATCTTTCTGAAAAAGAATATTATGATTTATATCTTAAACAATCTGATGAAGGTTTATGTAAAAACTGTGGTAAACAAACTAGATTTTATTCAATGTCTAGAGGATATTCTCCATGCTGTTCTAATTCATGTGGTGCACAAATTGGACAAAAGAAAAGATATGAAAATCCAGAAGAACGAAAATTAAGTAGTGAACGAACTAAGAAATATATGGCTGATCCTGCCGTCAGAATAAAACTTAGTAAGATGCAAAAGAAAAGGTATGCTGATCCAGAGGAAAGAAAAAGAATAAGTGAGGTGGTTAAGCGTTCTGAGGTATTTCAACAGAAAATTCATTCAAATGCATATAGTAATAAGATGCATGAGATTCTTGTTAAAAGATATGCTGATGATAAAAATCGTGAAAAAATGAGTAATGCTTGTAAGAATTCTATAAAGATGCAAACTGCTTTAAAAAGCGAAAAGAATAGATTGCGACATTCAGAAATAATGCTTGAACGCGCAAAGAATGGTGGAATTATGAAACGATATGAATATGATAATAAAGTATTCATGTCATTACCTGAACTTGCATTATATATTTGGCTTAAGCAACATGTTGTAGAATTTGAATACCAATGCGAACCTTTGACTTATTTTAAAGATGGTCATGAGAAATTGTATATTCCTGATTTTAATATAAAAGGCCGATATGTAGAAATTAAAGGTCCGCAATTCTTTAAAGAAAATCATCTGTGGGATCCTTTTAGAAAAACATTTTCTTATGAAAAAGAAAAATGTATGATAGAAAATAATGTATGTATATTAAGAGAATCACAATATATGATTTTTGTAAATTGGCTTTATAAACATTATGGACGATCTTTTATAAATTCATGCAAGATACAATCAATTGTTAAATCTAAGGAATAATTGTGATGCAAGATGGTTCCAAATCGATGCACTGCCTAAATTGGCATTCCATCATGAACAAATTATTAACGACTTTTTAAAGGAAGACTAAAAAATGGCAACTTATAAAGAACTCCGTGATGCAGTCGCTGCTCGTGTAGATAAGCTGAATTGGACTGCTTATGAAACTAACCGCACTTCTACTGAACGTGAACGCAATTCAATGACGCGTTATCAGTATGTGCAGGATTTCTACAACAGTTATCGTGAATATATCAACTGTTGGATGACTGAAAATGTGCTTGATGTTCCAGTCGATAATCTTGGACTTCCTAAGAATGTTCTTGTTGCTGATAAAATGCGTGGAACGCCTAAGGATGTTCCATATCATGGAAGTCTGATTTTTGCATGTGATTTGAATAATTCTCGTCATTGGGATGTAAATGACCTTAAGCTGGTTGGTGGAAATACTCAGCCACGTGTAGTAGCTCTTAATTTGGATGCAGTAGATGTTAACTTTGAAAAGGATTGGCATCGTCTTGATAAGATGAGCTCTACGTATATTAAGGCTCCAATTGCAAATGCTGTGAAGTCTGTATATAATGCTCTGACTTCTACTGACCAGAATTTGTTT
>CAMEUL010000199.1 GCA_945938205.1 uncultured Traorella sp.
CGGTTTCTTTAATACGACCCATTCCATTCCTGATTCATTAGGAATCATCATCAATACACCTAATGGCCGTATCGTTACGACCGGAGACTTTAAATTTGACCTGACACCGGTAGGTACTAATTCCGATTATCAGAAAATGGCTTATCTTGGAGCCAGTGGTGTGACTCTTTTGATGAGTGATTCCACCAATTCCGGTGTGGAGGATTTCTCTATCTCTGAAAAGAAGGTTTCAGAAGCTATTCTTGAAATATTCAAAAAAACACAAGGCCGACTGATCGTCGCAACCTTCGCTAGCAATGTACATCGTGTTGAACAGATTTTATCCAGTGCTGTTGCCTGTGGACGAAGAGTATGTATCTTTGGTAGAAGTATG
The DNA here is from genome assembly GCA_945938205.1 of uncultured Traorella sp. Taxonomy (GTDB): domain Bacteria; phylum Bacillota_I; class Bacilli_A; order Erysipelotrichales; family Erysipelotrichaceae; genus Traorella. The sequence goes on from CAMEUL010000199.1 coordinate 374, forward strand.
GAAAATGTGGTGACTATTGCACGTAAACTGGGATGGATCAAAGTACCGGACAGTTATTTCCTTACCCCTGAAGAATTGAATCATACTCCTGACAATAAAGTATGTATCATCTGTACAGGAAGCCAAGGAGAACCTCTTGCCGCATTAAGCCGTATTGCACAAGGAACCCACCGTTACATCAAACTGATGCCAAATGATACGATTGTTTTCTCCAGCAATCCGATTCCGGGAAACGGCGCCAGTGTCAATCAGGTCATCAATAAACTTTTTAGAGCAGGAGCCAATGTATTGACTAATTCCATTTTTAATAATCTTCATACGACAGGACATGCTTCTCAGGAAGAACAGAAACTGATGTTGCAGCTCATCAAGCCTAAATATTTTATGCCGGTACATGGTGAATATAAAATGCTTCGTCAGCACAAACAGACGGCAATGTCAACAGGAGTTCCTGAAGAAAACATCTTTACCTGTGCCAATGGAGATGTTTTGATCTTAAGAAATGAAGAAGTCTTTGAAACAAGTTATCGTATACCTGCCGATGATATTTATGTGGATGGCAATGATATCAGCGGTCTAAGCACAGCCGTACTGAAAGACCGTAAGATATTGGCAGACAACGGAATGTGTTCGGTCATTGTATGTATTGATTCCAGAACAAATTCCATCCTATGCCGTCCAGTCATTGTATCCCGAGGATTCGTGTTCATCAAGGACAGTCAATCCTTATTGAAAGAAGCCGAAGTAGTGGTTTACAATGCCTTGAAAGAAAAAATGCAGTCTAAGATCACATTCAATGACATCAAAAATACGATCCGCGGTTCACTGGAGCCTTTCCTCTACAATAAGACTCATCGTAATCCAATCGTGATTCCGGTCATTTTAAACAGCAAAGAAGCCATGGCACAAATGGCTCAGGCGAAAGCCATGCGACAGCAGAAAAACAGAAAGGAAGCTTAGCTTCCTTTTCTATTGATTGAAAGTAAAAAAAATTGTAGAATAGTATCATGAAAAAATTTCTGAAAGTACTACTGATTCTGATACTGATCATTTCGCTCATTTCAAGTGTGATTGCCTATGGAACCTTTGTGAGTGTTTCTTCGATCTCGATCGTAAATCAGAAAATATCCTCAACCAAAATCAATGATGATATGAATGATCTGAAAATTGCATTCATCAGTGACATTCATTACAATCATTTTATGAATAAAGAAAGACTAACTAAAATGATTGAAAGAATCAATGCATTTAAACCGGATATCTTGCTTTTCGGAGGGGATCTCTTTGATGATCCCACTCTTTATCCAATTGATGAAAATGTTACAAAGGAACTGGCGGAATGTCTTTCTCAACTGCAGGCTGACTATGGAAAATTTGCAGTATTAGGTGAAACAGATCATCATGAAAGTGTCCTTCCGATCGTGGAAGACTTACTGTTTCAGGCTGATTTTGAACTTTTAAAAAATCAAAATATTCAGCTTACCAAAGAAAGATCTTCTACCATTTATCTGATTGGCATCGATTCTCTTGTTGGTGGAAATCCCGATGTGGAAATGTCCCTTCAGGAAGTGGATACCAACGCCTTCACGATCGTATTGACACATGCTCCAGATCTTATTTCTCAGCTGCCATCCAATGGCATAGATCTTGTTCTTGCAGGGCATAGTCATGGAGGACAGATAGCCTTACCTTTTATTGGAGCACTTAACAAAAAAGAAGGAGCTCTTTCCTATTCTAAAGGAGAATACTGGATCAATCAGACGCAGCTGATCGTTTCCAACGGAATGGGAACCACAGACACTGACATACGTATTTTTGCTGATCCTCAGTGTCATATCCTGCGCTTAACCAACAAATAGGAGAAAACTATGGAAACAAAAAAAATGGGTCATCGGATCGTCGTCCGTCTTGACAAAGGAGAAGAAGTTCTAACATCATTAAAAATGATTGCGGAAGAATATGATATTCATTTAGCTTCAGTTCAGGCATTAGGAGCTACCAATCATGTCACAGTGGGACTGTTGGACATTCAAGAGAAAAAGTACTATTCTCATACTCTTGATAAAGATCTTGAAATTACTTCTCTGATTGGAAATATTACCCGCAAAGATCAGCAGGTTTACCTGCATCTTCACATCAATGTAGCCGATATGGAAAACCATGTTTTTGGAGGTCACTTGAATGAATGTATCATTTCAGCAACCTGTGAAATGTTCATTGATGTCATCGATGGAGAGGTGACACGTAAATTTGATGAAGTAACTGGTTTAAACCTGTTTGAATTCTAAACAGGTTTTTTTTAATTAAAATGGCAGCCTTTAGGCTGCCACAATATTCACAATCTTATTTTTGATAACAATGACCTTCTTGATCTGTTTTCCTTCAATCTGTGCCTGTACATTTTTTAATGCAAAGGCTGCTTCTTGAATGCTAGTTTCATCAGCATCCACACTGACAGAAATC
>CAMEUL010000200.1 GCA_945938205.1 uncultured Traorella sp.
TACAATATAAGCATGCCTGTCAAGTGCATCCTTCTGATACTTTTCTCCACAGTAAAGAGTCTTTTCATCACACAATCGGGAATCATTGGTGATCCTTTCAATGATTCGCTCTTCTGTACAGCTTTGATGAATGACCTTTAAACATTCACTGAGCATTTTAGACAAGCACTAGAACCACCTTTCCATTTTCTTCAATCATTGTATCTTTTTTAGGATACTGATCGATAACGACGGATCCATCGCCAACAAATTCAAACTGAACGTATTGCTGTTTGCATTCTTCTTTTTTAAGACCAATGAAAGAATCCACCTTGATCATGACAGGATCCAGCCACGTCGTCTTTTTAGGAATCTGATTTTCCACTTTTTCCACATTCATATAAGGCAATATATCTTCATACATAGCCTTCACCACCGGGGCTACCACTGTTCCACCATACTGGATATCATTCTGCGGAGAATCAGCGGCAACATAGATTACGATCTTTGGATCATCCATACCTGCTGCACTCAAAAAAGAAAGAATATATTCATTGCTTAAGTAGACCCCATTGACGGCTTTCTGAGCCGTTCCAGTCTTTCCACCGATCTTATATCCGTGCATATAGGAGTTTTTTCCACCTCCATTGGCTACCACACTTTCCAGCGCTACACGCATCAAAGCACTTGTTTTTTCTGAAATCACATTCTTCAAAGCTTTTTTCTCTTTTTTATAAATGATTTCGTGTGTCAAAGGATTGGAAATAGAATCTACGATATAAGGCTCATACAATGTTCCTCCATTGACAATAGCGCTGAAAGCACGAACTAATTGAAGCGGTGTCACGCTTAATCCCTGAGCAAACGCCACTGTAGCACTTTCCACCGGACCCATCATTTCATAGTCAAACATAATGCCGCTGCTTTCTCCTGGAAGATCAATGCCGGTCTTTTTCCCAAAACCAAATTCATGTACATACTGATATAGCTTATCTTTCCCTAGTCTTCGTCCAATTTCCACAAAACCCGGATTCGATGAATTTTCCAAAACTTGAAGAAATGTCTGTAGTCCATGTCCGCCTGCCCGCCATGATTTGATGCGGGCTCCTTCCACCATTTCATAACCTCTGTCATAATAGGTATCCTTGTACATGTCAAAGCAGTTTTCCTCCAAAGCGCTTGCAAAGGTCACACTTTTAAAAGTAGAACCCGGCTCATAATTCATCCAGATCGGCAAATTGCGGTTTAAGATTTCAATAGAAGTATCCTGATAATAGTTGGGATCAAAATCCGGTTTGCTGACCATGGCCAAGATTGCTCCACTGTTGGGATCCATAGCGATAGCTAAAGCACTTTTGGGCTGATAACGTTCCATCAGCAGATCCATTTCCCTTTCCACCACACTCTGTATGGCATGATTGATCGTCAAATTAAGATCATTTCCATATCCCTGTGTTACAACCTCCTGATCCAAAGACAACAGATTTCCCTTCGCATCAAAGGATATTTTCAGATCTCCACTTTGTGCCTTGAGATACGTTTCATATTCCAATTCAAGCCCACTGAGACCCTGATTGTCAATGCCACAAAAACCCAGCACTTGCGAAAGATAATTAGAATAAGGATAATAGCGTTTAGAATCCTGCACGAGGATCACACCTTCCAGATTCGCACTTAGGATCGCATCACGCTGCTTATCGGTGATGTTTCTTCCCTCCGGCTGCAGTTTCTGTGTAGACACTTTTTTGCTGATCTTTTCAAGCAATATTTCCGGATCACATTCCAGTATTTCACCTAGAACACTTGCCGTATGTTCTTTTTCCTTGATCATCAACGGAACCGTCACCACACTGGTGGTGGGCATATCCAAAGCCACCTTCATGTGATCACTGGTATAAATCGTTCCCCGCGTTCCTGCTATCTTAAAATCCCGTTGCCAAAGATTTTTTGCTTTTTCCAAGATAAAAGACTGATTCAGTATTTGTTCAGCAGCCAGTTTTACACTAATCAAAAGAAAAATAATTCCTATCAGGATCAATGCAATTTTCATTTTTTTTAGATTTGTCTGATGTTGCATAATCTATTTTACGAAAAAACCATAAAAAAAAGACCTCGTTGAAACAGGTCTTGATCGTTTCCATAATACGCGCATTATCCGTTGAAATCACAATGATCTGATAACCTTCCAGTTCACTGACTTCTGCTTTTTTGATCTGCTTAAGTTCATCCGGTAAGGCATGAACCACTGTTTTCAAAGAAAAAACTATTTCTTAGAAGCCTCCTGCTTGTATTATTCACAAAAAAAAGGAGAAATTCTCCTTTTTACATTTGTTCATGCATGGTACGCTTGATTACATCATCCTGCTGTTCTTTGGTCAGCTTATTGAAATTAACAGCATAACCACTGACACGAATGGTCAATTGAGGATATTTTTCAGGATGTTTCTGTGCATCCAGAAGGGTTTCACGATTGAAAACATTCACGTTGAGATGATGACCACCGCTTTGAGTATAGCCATCGATCATAGTAACTAGATTATCTAAACGATCACTCATCTTTCTTTCCTCCTATTCATCTTTTCCAAGTGCTTCCGGCACAATGGAGAAAGTATTTGAAATTCCATCTCTTGAATACTGATATGGAAGTTTTGCCACAGATTCCAAAGAAGCTACCGCTCCATTGGTATCTCTTCCATGCATTGGATTGGCACCCGGTGCAAATGGTTCCCCTGCTTTTCTTCCATCCGGTGTATTCCCCGTTTTCTTACCATAGACAACATTGGATGTAATGGTCAGAATGCTCATGGATGGAACACCATTGCGATAAGTTCTGTGTTCCTTGA
>CAMEUL010000201.1 GCA_945938205.1 uncultured Traorella sp.
AAGGCTGATGGAATCAAATTCCCAGTTACATTAGACGTTCTTGTAATTGGTGACTCTTCTCCAATTTATGTAAGCCGTGCTAACTCAATGAAGAAATCTGTAGAAGAAAACACTAATGGACAGATCCAGATTGCTATTCAGTTGCAGTCTCAGGATATCGTTCAGCAGATTTGCTACTACAACCAGGATCCTACAAAGACTGATTATGATATCAACACATTCTCTGGATGGAGCCCTGACTATGCTGACCCTAAATCATTCGTAGATATTTACTCAACAAGCACTGGTTACTACATGCATGTTCTTGGTTTAGGCTTAGATAGTGAAAACGATCCAGCTAGTCAGGAAGCTAAAAAAGCAGCAGGTTGGGATGAATACGAAAAATTATATCGTGCAGCTGATGCTATCACTGATGATATGGATGCACGTTACAAAGCATTCGCTAAGGCTGATGCATATATCGTAGCTAACGCATTGTTTGTTCCTCAGCAGCAGCAGTTACGTGGATATGCAGTAAGTAGAGTTGTTCCATTCACAAGAGCTTACTCTAACACTGGTATTTCTGAATACAAATTCAAATTCATGAAAGTTCAGGAAGAAATCGTAACAAAGGCTCAGTACGACGAAGCTAAGAAAAACTGGGACGCTAACAGATAAAACTTCCCAAAAAGTTTGATTACAGAAAGGGATTGATGAGATATTCAATCCCTGTTTTTATCGAAAGGAGGAAATTGAATGAAGAAATATTTACTCGGACGTTTGTTTCGATCAATCGTTTCAGTAATAGCGGTTGTATGTATTGCTATTGTCATGGTTTATACCATGATTCCAAAAGAAAAAGTATTCCTTCAGGACCCAAATATCAACAAACTGATGGGTGATGCACGTACTGTTTATATGTACACTAAGTGGCGAGATCTGGGGTATCTGGATTTTGCTCGTCAGCAGACAGTTTGTAGTGCTTCTTCGGATTATGATTCTTGTATGGCTGGAAAAGGTGATTTTGAAGTCCTTTTGAAAACATACACAGATAAAGGATACAATACAGAAACTCTTCAGAGTGGTGAAACGATTATTTATCGTGAATATAATCCATTTGAATTGATTACTGGAATTTTCGGTAATATGATCAAAGTGGATAATCCAAACGTAGTACAAGATCCAGACAATCCAAATCTGGAAAGAAAATACTATATTAAAAATGGTCCTAATGGACTTCCTGCAGTGGCATGTAGCGGATGTACTTATGAATATCAGCTCTATGTCAATTCAAGTTTCCCATTCATTCATCAAAATGCCTTGAAACTGAACTTTGGAAAATCATATCCAACTTTCTCAGGACTTGATACGATGGATGTCATTAATTCAGGTCAGGGTGACATGAAAATGTCTGAGGTCACATTCCCAACGGGTGTTACTTCAAATTCACCTTTGAATCTTTATACATGTCAATATAAAAATACATCTACTCTTGACAAAATGGATAAGAATCGATTCCCTGACAACTATGCGAAATGTTTGAACAATTACAGTGACTTGTCAATGACAGGAAACTCTTACTTGTTTGGTATCATTGCTCTGATTCTTGCTTATGCTGTCGCTTTACCGGCAGGAATTGTCATGGCTCAGAAAAAAGATAAATGGCAGGATAAACTTGGTATTGTGTATATCAACTTAATGATTGCCGTACCATCATTAGCTTTTATCCTGTTTGCGAAACAGTTAGGAAATATGGCTGGATTGCCTGATAAGTTCCCGCAGTTAGGAGCTTCTGATCCAAGATCTTATATTCTTCCAATTCTTATCTTGGGATTGTTGAGTACAGCAGGAATCATGATCTGGATCCGTCGATATATGATCGACCAGTCAAATGCAGATTACGTGAAGTTTGCTCGTGCTAAGGGATTATCTCAGAGAGAAATCTTTAGAAAACATATCTTGAAGAATGCTATTATTCCTATTGTCAATGGTATTCCTAGTTCAATTATTTTATGTATCAGTGGATCCGTTATTACTGAATCCGTGTTTGCTATTCCTGGAATGGGTAAAATGTTGCCTGATTCCATCAAGGCTTACAATAACAACATGGTTATTACACTGACCTTTATCTTTACAGCTCTGTCAGTATTCTCATTACTGCTTGGAGATGTACTGATGACGTTTGTGGATCCACGTATCCAGTTAAGTTCGAAAGGAGATAGCCGATAATGGAAGATAACAATAAATTCACCCTTGTTGGTATTCAGGAAGGTTCTTCTGAACATATCGCTGCTCCTCACTATTCTTATTGGAAAAGTGTATTCAGAAAGTTTTTCAGCAGTAAAGTAGCAATCATTATGCTCGTGATTTCTCTGTTTGTCATCGTAATGTCATTCATTCATCCATTGTTTTCTCATTATGATCCAACACAGACACCACACGTTAATGATTTCACCATGCGTTTTATTCGTCCAAACTTTCAGTATCCATTTGGTACTGACAATGTCGGTAACTCATTATTTGATGCGGTATGGTTTGGTACAAGAAGTTCTTTGGAAGTAGCTCTTATTTCAACTGCAATTACGATCGTTCTTGGAGTAATTGTCGGTATGATCTGGGGATATTCCAAAAAACTGGATGCATTCATGATCGAAGTCTATAACATTCTTTACAATATTCCATTTATCTTGTTGGTCATGATCCTTGTGTATGTATTAGGACAAGGAAAATGGCAGCTGATCTTTGCATTGTCTGTCACTTCATGGCTTGGAACAGCTTACTTTATTCGTGTTCAGGTTATGATCATTCGTGACCGTGAAT
>CAMEUL010000202.1 GCA_945938205.1 uncultured Traorella sp.
AAAAGACAATATCTCAGATGTTGACTGCTGTGCCACACGTCTTCGTATCACTGTATTTGATGCAGCGAAAGTTAATGAAGATGTTCTAAAGGCAACGGGTGCTGCAGGCGTCGTCTTTAAAGGAAAAGGTGTACAGATCATTTATGGTCCAAAAGTAACTGTCATCAAATCAAATCTTGAAGATTATCTGATGAATCCAGATGTTCATCACGAAGATGTTATCATTGAAGAAACAAAAGAAGTATCAACAAAAGAAATATTTACATCACCTATTAGCGGAGAAATGAAACTTATTACAGAAGCTCCGGATCCAACATTTGCAGAAAAAATGATGGGAGATGGAGTCGTGTTCTTCCCAACGGAAGGTGTTGTCACATCTCCTTGCGATGGAACAGTAAAAATGATTTTTCCTACAAAACATGCCATTGGTATTGAAAGCAATGATCGCGTTGAACTTCTGATTCATGTAGGAATCGACACAGTCAAACTAAATGGTGAAGGCTTTGATGTTTGCGTAAAAACAGATCAAAAAGTAAACAAGGGTGACAAACTGATGTCATTTGATTTACAATATATTAAAGAACATGCCAAGAGTGATGCCAGTGTATTGGTTTTCACCAATCTTTCTTCGGATATGCACCTTGAACTCATCAAACTTGGAAATGTTGTCGTAAACGAAGAAATTATTAAAGTTTCCTAGTTGTTAGGGGGGATAGAATGTATAGGATTACCAAAATTCTCAATCATAATGCTGTTGTTGTTGAAAAGGATCAGCAGGAGTATCTAGTAATGGAAAAAGGAATCGGTTTTGGAAAAAAGCAGGGCTTGAAATAAAGCTCTCCGATTCTACTATTTTATATACAATTCAAAAAGAAAATGAACGAGAAACATCGGTTGAGAAAATGAATCCAATCTTTCTTGAGATCACGCATGAGCTTTTGGAAAATGCTCAAAAAACTCTTGGTCATCTTGATCCTAACGTTCTATTGCCTCTCAGTGACCATATTGCCTTTGCAATTGAAAGAATAAGAAATAACCTTGTCATTTCTAATCCATTTGTAAATGAAATTCAGTTTTTGAATCCTGAGGAATATCAGGCTGCTAAAAAAGCACGGGAAATCATTTATAAGAAATTGGGAGTTGAAATCAATGAAGATGAAATTGGGTATATTACGTTACATCTGCATAGTGCCAAATGCCAAGAGAATGTCGATGACATATGAAAGCTGCCATTATCGTTAATGAAAGTATCCGTCTCATTGAAGAGAAATTCCAGACACATATCAATGTGCAATCTCTTGAATACAGTCGTTTATTAACGCATATGAAATATATGATCATGCGTATCAAGACGAATGAAAAACTTAACCTTGACATGGATGATTATGTTAAAACAAATTTCCCAAGAACTTATGAAACTGCAGAAAAGATTCTGTTACGTGTTGGAAAAGAATTAAATGCAACTATTCCACGCATTGAAATTGGTTATCTAGGTTTACATATTCAACGAATCTGCAGTGATTAGAAATCAAGCAACAAAAAAGATTCCTTACTTACAAACTCAAGAGTTTTAAGGAGGAATCTTTTCTTATGAAAATAAGCTCTCAAAATGTGAGAGCCTATTTAACAATTTTACGATATTCTTCCATTTCCTTTTCATTAGCCCAGACAAAGTGTCCCGGTTTAATTTCCTGGAAGGAAGGTTTATCTACACTGTAATCATGCTGAGATGGATCATACACGATCAGCTGTTTGTTCTTTTCAATCTGTGGGTCTGGCATAGGCACCGCAGAAAGAAGAGATTTTGTATATGGGTGAAGACTGTTCAAGAACAGTTCTTCAGTTTCTGCCAATTCCACGATACGTCCTTTGTGAATAACTGCAATTCGATCAGAAATGAAACGAACAACAGAAAGGTCATGGGCAATGAAGATAATGGTCAGATCACGTTCCTTCTGGAACTTCTTCAGAAGGTTCAATACCTGTGCACGAATGGAAACGTCCAATGCGGAAATTGGTTCATCGGCAATCAGAAGTTCTGGTTCCATAACCATCGCACGAGCAATTCCAATACGCTGTCTCTGTCCACCAGAGAATTCATGTGGATAACGTGTCAAGTGTTCATCCAACAAACCAACACTTTCGATTGCATTGGCAACTTTTTTCTGACGATCTTCTTCATTTTCATACAGATGGAAGTTATACAATCCTTCTGAAATAATATAATCGACAGTTGCACGTTCATTTAAAGAAGCAGCTGGATCCTGGAATACCATCTGGATATTACGAACGACCCATTTGTCCAGATCTTTGGAAATCTTTCCACTGATTTTTTTGTCCTTGAAAAAGATTTCTCCTTTGGAAGCTGGATTGATACGGATAATAGCTCGTCCAATGGTTGTTTTCCCGGAACCACTCTCACCTACCAGGGAGAATGTTTCTCCTTTATAGACATCAAAATTGACATCCTGAACTGCAGTAAAGGCTTTTTTACCACTGCCAAATGTAACAGCTAAATCTTTTACGGATAAAACAACTTCTTTTTCTTTAGCCATGGTAAACTCCTTTCTCGTCTCTTAATTCCTTCAGACGTTCATGAAGATTTCGAATCGTCTTAGGAGGTTCAACCTGAGGTGCACGAGGATCGAGCAACCAGGTTTTAGCGAAGTGAGAATCACTTACTTTGAACATTGGAGGTTCTTCTTCATAATCGATCTGCATTGCATATGGATTACGAGGAGCAAACGCATCTCCAATAACCTTGTCATACAATG
>CAMEUL010000203.1 GCA_945938205.1 uncultured Traorella sp.
TGGAACCCTGATCTACATCCTTTGCACACGTGCAAAAGTACCTGTGTATTTAGGTAGTTCATTTGCTTACATTTCTGCTGTCTCTGCTGCCATTGGCGCAATGAAAGGAGACGTGAGTGCTGCACAGACAGGGCTGATGCTGGTCGGTCTGGTGTATGTCATCGTTGCGTTTGTGGTCAAAGCTATCGGAAAAGACTGGATTGATAAGCTGTTGCCGCCTATTGTTATTGGACCTATGATTGCGGTCATTGGTTTAGGATTGGCACCTACTGCCATTTCTCAGGCAGGATTTAGTGCCGATGGTGATATCCGTAATATGATCGTTGCCATCTTCACATTTACGGTTACTGCTTTTGTTAGCACAAAAGCCAAAGGATTCTTTAAGATTATTCCATTCCTTTGTGGAATAATTAGTGGTTATGTATTTGCCGCCATTCTTGGAATCGTAGATTTCACACCTGTTATGCAGGTGATTGAGAGCGGTAAATTCATCGGATTGCCTGACTTCTATCTGCCATTCTCAACTGGCGGATTGTTCAATGAATATCATATCTATTTTGGACCGGAAACATGGGCTTTAGTACCGGTTGCCTTGGTTACGATCTCTGAACATATTGGAGACCATACCGTGCTTGGAAAAGTATGTGGCAGAAATTTCTTAAAGGATCCGGGATTGGATCGTACACTCATGGGTGATGGAATTGCCACAGCCGTATCCGGATTTTTTGGAGGACCTGCCAATACGACTTATGGTGAAAATACAGGGGTTGTTGGTATGACAAAGATTGCTTCTGTTTGGGTAATTGGCGGAGCAGCCTGCATTGCTATTTGCTTGAGTTGCTTGCCTATCGTTCAGGCTGTCATTCAAACCATTCCTCAACCGGTTTTAGGTGGTATGTCACTCATGCTGTATGGTGTCATTGCCAGCAACGGTTTAAGTGTATTGGTTGAAAATCAGGTAGATTTTGGCGTTCAGAGAAATCTGATCATCGCAGCTGTTATGCTGGTCATTGGTATCGGTGGAGCTGTTCTTCCAATTGGAAATTTTGTAACACTGTCTGCAACTGCCTTCTCAGCTGTTGTCGGTATTATTCTCAATCTTGTCTTGCCAAGTGAAAAGAAAAGCAACTAAAACGGGGAAACCCGTTTTTTTATCAATCACCTCAACCAAGAACCCCCCATCCTCTATAGATGGTGGGATGAATGGGAGATGTTCCGGTTTTTTTGTGAATAATAATTTAGAAATATTTTAATTCAACAAAAACATCTGATCTTGTTTCTCTTAAGAAGGAAAAAACTTTCTTAAAAGAAGTGGACAGTATCGCTCTCCATCATTAGATATTGCCTTTGTGGTGGGAGCATGTCACAATTTCACATGATGTAGGCGAACTTCACATAAAAACACATGATTTTCATAAATTTGAAAGATAGGATTCTTATAAACTAACAGTGTACAAGCAAACAGCCTTGTACTTATGAAAATAACCCCTAATTTATTTTCATTCATATTCTATCCCCTTATTAAATAATTGTAAAAGATGCGCATCCCCTAGCGCATCTTTTACTTATGTTTTATAATAAACGCATGAGACAAGTATGGAATACGCTGACATGTTTGCAATGCAAAGAGAAAATCATTCAAGTCAGTGATACGATCTTGAATCCTAATATTGATTCCAAACTAAAACAGAAGATTTTGGATGATACATGGATGAATACGATCTGTCCTCGTTGTGGAGCTCTTATTCGTTCTATTGCTCCCTGTATCTATAAAGATCATGAAAAGAAACTGCTCATACATGTAAAACGTAAATTTGATGTGCAAGAATCTGGCTATCATCAAAGATTTGTCTCAACAAAAGAAGCCTTTCGTGAACTGATTCTGATTTATGAACTGGGCTTGGATGATCAGCAGATCATGTATATAAGAAAGATACTGAAGAAAAGACATCAGAAAGTTTTTTTTATTCATGGAGATGATGAGATTCTTGTCTTTGAATGTGATGGTGAAATAAAAATGGTGAAAAATCCAGCACAGAAACTACCGGACCGAGGTGAATGTATTACATATGAAATATAAAGCAAAAGAGGTTTTACTAAAAAATGGGAAAAAGATACTTTTAAGAAGTCCAGAAGTAGAAGATGCACAAAAAATGCTTCTGTATCTGTCAACTACTGCAATGGAATCAGATTACATGGTGCGTATGCCGGAAGAATGCCGAAATGATCTTAAGGAAGAAGAAGTGTGGCTGGAAAATATGATCAAGAATAAGCGTCAAGGCATGATCGTTGCCGATCATGAGAATCAGATCATTGGAAGTGTCAGCTATGCTCCGGTGTTGGATCGCATTAAGATAAAACATCGTGCAGGTTTAGGCATTGCACTGTTTAAAGAATATCAAGGAATAGGTCTTGGCAGTATCTTGATGGAAGAAGTGCTTTGTGAGATAACAAAAGCGGGTTTTGAACAGGTAGAACTGGAGGTTGTTTCAAAAAATGAAAAAGCCATTCAGCTGTATCAAAAATTTGGTTTTGAGAAAGTCGGATGCATTCCACATGGATTTAAACTGAAAAATGGACAATATATGGATTTAATCATGATGGTGAGAAAAATGGAGGAAGAAAATGAAAACATATGAATTATTAAAAGAAAAATATTCTGATGTAAAATATCAATATAAATCTGATGTTTATCCATTTGTGTGTGATTTCTATATTCCAAGTTTGAATTTATATATTGAATGTAA
>CAMEUL010000204.1 GCA_945938205.1 uncultured Traorella sp.
ACCGTATGAGACAGAGTAATTTCTTTTACCTTTCCCCTCAAAGAATATTCCTTCAAAACCACGGTATCGCCCACCTTGAAAGGACGGGTAACAAAAATCATAAAGCCACTCACGACACTGCTGGCAGCCTGCTGAGAAGCCAGCCCTACAGCAACCGCCACAATACCTCCACCTGCCAGCAACGTCTTCAGCAAACTCTCCATGAAGGTAAATTGAGATAGTATGCTCATAATGATCAGAAAGATCACAATAACACGCTTTGTTTTCAGTATCTGCTCTTTATGTTTTAAATTACTTTTTTGGATGATCTTTGTCAGAATATGATTCACAACTAAAATGACGCCCAAATACGTCAGCACCGTAATAAGTACAATGCCAAAAGATTTATAAAAAAGTTGATCCAGAATTTCTAAATTGACTGGCATAATTTCACCTCATTTTTTATTATTATAGCAGGATTCCAATAAAATCAAAATAATTTATGATATACTGATTTTATATCAAAGGAGGTCTTTTATGAAAACGGCTTATATTCACGGTATCATTCTCGACGGAACAGAAGATATGAAACCTTATCGAGGATGCATCCTGACACAAGATGATATGATTGAAGATATCATACCTGAAACAATAACTCCTGAAGGATATCAGATCGTGGATCTGAAAGATGCCTACATCATGCCAGGGCTCATCAATTTGCATGTACATTTGCCTTCTACCGGCAAACCCAAGAAAAAGGAAATGGATCCTGTCAAGCTAGTACAATTTGCCACCAGCAATGCAATCACTCGAAAATATCTGGATGCGGTATGCGCCAAAAGTGCCAAAACACAGCTGATGAGTGGTGTCACTACTCTTAGAACAGTAGGTGGCGTAGAAGATACAGATGCGAAAATTCGAGATGACATTCTGAAAGGAAAAAGAGTTGGACCACGGATCCTCTCAAGCAACATGGCTGTTTCTGTTCCTCATGGACACATGGCAGATTCTTTAGCCTATGCCGCAAAAAACCCTGAAGAAGCTGTATCCTATGTGGAAAAAATCGCTCAAGGAAAACCGGATCTCATCAAACTAATGATTACCGGAGGAGTCTTGGATGCTACTAAAAAAGGAGAACCGGGTGTTGTGAAAATGAAACCCGAGATCGTAAAAGCAGCCTGTCAGAAAGCACATGAACTAGGTTATCCGGTAGCTGCCCATGTGGAAAGCAGTGAAGGAGTCCGCGTTGCTCTGATGAATGGTGTGGATACTATTGAACACGGTGCCAAGCCAGATGATGAAATTCTAAAGCTTTTTAAAGAAAAAAAGGCAGCACTAGTTGCCACCTTATCCCCTGCCATGCCATTTGCACTGTTTGACCGAGAAATTTCTCATGCCAGTGAAATGGCACAATACAATGGAAAAATCGTTTTTGAAGGAATTATTGAATGTGCTAAGGCTTGCCTTGAAAATAAGATTCCCGTAGGTCTAGGAACAGATACCGGATGTCCTTTCATCACACATTATGACATGTGGCGTGAAATCTATTATTTCAGTAAATACTGTCATGTCTCCCCTGCCTTTGCTTTGCATACGGCTACTTTGGTCAACGCAAAGATTATTGGCATTGACAGCATGATAGGTAGCATTGAAAAAGGTAAATGTGCTGATTTTCTGATTACTAAAGAAAATCCACTTGAAAATCTTCAGGCATTAAGAAGCCCTCACATGGTTGTTGCTCGCGGACAGATCTTCTCACATCCAAAGATTCATAAAATGGAGAATGTTGAAAGAATATTAGATACCTATTTATAATTCATATAACAAAAAAAGAAGCATTATGCTTCTTTTGTTTCGTTCTTTTCCAAAGCCTTCTTAGCTTTGTCACAAATAGCTGTAAATCCTTTTGCATCATGAATTGCAATTTCAGACAGCATTTTTCTGTTGATAGAAATGTTTGCAAGGTTTAATCCATGCATCAGTTTTGAATAGCTTAATCCATTCATTCTTGCAGCTGCATTGATACGTGCAATCCACAATTTTCTCATTTCACGCTTTAACTGTTTTCTGTCTCTGTAAGCATAACGCAATGAACGCATTACCTGTTCATGAGCAGTTCTGTAAAGCAAGTGTTTTGAACCAAAGTATCCTTTAGCCAGTTTTAATGTTCTTTTTCTTCTGTTGCGTGCTACAACTCCGCCTTTTACTCTAGCCATACTGTTCCTCCTATTTCTGTAACATCAATTTGATTCTCTTGAAATCTGAATTGTGTACAATTCCTGATTTCGCTAATTGACGTCTCTGTTTTTTTGTTTTACCGTGGAAACGGTGAGAAGTATAAGCATGACTTCTCTTTAATTTACCTGTGTGATTTCATCTTTGGCATGTTCTCTTCCTCCTATTTACCTGATTTTTTAGGTGCCAATACGCATGACATCGTATTGCCTTCTAAGTTTGGTTTCTTTTCGACGTTGGCAATATCACTCATAGCTTCCACAAACTCATTCATGATTTTCTTGCCCACTTCAATACGTGTAATCAAGCGTCCACGAAAACGCATGTCAATCTTGACTTTCATGCCATCACTGACCCATTTACGAGCCTGACGGAGCTTTGTATCAAAATCATGTGTATCAATCACCGGAGACAAACGCAAAGGTTTTACTTCTGTGACATGCTGTTTCTTCTTCGCTTCTTTTGATTTTTTCTGCTGTTCAAAATGATAGCGTCCATAATTCAGAATCTTGCATACAGGCGGAT
>CAMEUL010000205.1 GCA_945938205.1 uncultured Traorella sp.
GAAGCTCCGCTTGTTACAGCTACTTTCTGAAAAGTGCTTAGATCGATGTTCTGACATTGATCAAGATTTTCAACAAGATATACTTCATCAGCAGCTTCTTTTCCGATTTCAAGAAGCTTTTGTGTGTTATGACTTTTAGGGTCACCCACAACAAATAAAGCATCAACATGTTCAAGATTTTTTAACGCTTCTTGTCGCATGCGAGTTGCTGAACAGATTTCATTATGAAGAACAGCATGAGGATACAGATGTTGAATCTGCTCGTAAAAGGAGCGTGTGGTTTCATAGCTTAATGTTGTTTGATTGGTGACAAACAGTTTGTCGCATTGAAAATTGAAATCTTCAATTTTCTCAATCAAATGAACATGAGGACTCATTGATATGACAGCTTCACTTTCCGGATGTCCTTTTTTTCCAATATATGCCACTTCATATCCTTCTGAAAGTTTTTCTTTAACAGCCTCATGAATAATGGATACAAATTCACAAGTTGCATCAACAATAATGAGACCTTTATCTATTGCTTTTTTCATAACATTTTCACTGATGCCATGAGCTGTAAAGATGACGACGCCTTCTTTTATTTCATCAAGAAGATCCCATCTGGATTTTCCTTTTTGATCGATTGTTTCTATATCGTAAGATTTTAAGGCATCGACAACACTTTGGTTATGAACAAGCATTCCAAGAATTGTAATTTTTTGATTTGGATATGTAATCCTTGCTTTTTTGGCTGTTTCAATAGCATGTACAACACCTTTACAAAATCCACGTGGTGTAACTTTAATAACTTCCATAATCCACCTCTTTCTGTATGATACCATAACTTGACAGAATATGATATAATAAACCATAGAACAGGAGATTTTTTATGAGTAAATTTTCAGATTACAGTTTTAAGGAATCCACCCGCTTTTTTATTGAAGAAAATGGATTTAAAGAACCTACTCCTATCCAGGCGAAAGTTATACCTTCGGTCATAAAGGGACGCGATGTGATTGGGATCAGTGATACAGGTACCGGAAAAACACATGCTTTTTTGATTCCTATCATGGAGCGTATAGACGTCAACAGAAATGAAGTACAAGCTGTCATAACGGCCCCTACACGCGAGTTAGCACTTCAGCTCTATATGAGAGCAGCTGACATGAGCGATGCTTTAGAGGGACTGCGAGTTCGCCTGATTAGTGGAGGAGTTGATAAAAATAAACAAAATTCGACACTAAAGATGCAACCGCATGTCGTCATTGGAACACCTGGAAGAATTAAAGATCTTTTTTTGAATGAAAAAACATTACGTATTGAAAAAGCAAGTATTCTTGTTATTGATGAAGCAGATATGACATTGGAATTTGGTTTTTTGGAAGACATTGATGCATTTGCATCAAAAATGCGTTCTGATCTTCAAATGCTTTCATTTTCTGCAACGATACCACAAGGTCTTGAAGTCTTCTTAAAGAAATATATGCATGAACCATTATTGGTAAGAAGTGAAGATAAAAAACATAAGAGTGCCCCTAAGATTGAGCATATCCTTATTCCATGCAAGCATTTGTCCTATGAAGAAAAACTTTTAGAAGTACTTAAAGGTTTTACTCCTTATGTCTGTCTGATATTTGCCAACACACGTGCAATCGCTGCAAGTGCTGCACAGTTATTGCGTGATCATGGTTATGATTTGATTGAATTGCATGGAGATATGACGTCTAGAGCCAGAAAGAATGCTATGCGAAATCTGATGAATCTTGATAAATCTTATATTGTTGCAAGTGATATTGCTGCAAGAGGGATTGATATTAAGGGTGTGTCTCATGTAATCTCACTTGGTTTTCCAAACGAAATTGATTTCTATATTCATCGAGCAGGAAGATGCGGACGTGCAGGAATGAGCGGAACCTGTTATGCTCTTTATCAGAAAAGTGATGAAAATGCTATACATTCCTTAATCAACAAAGGAATCTCGTTCAAACATCAAAATATCAAAAATGGAATTTGGGAAGAAACAAAAGATCCATTCAAGAAAAAAGAATACAAATCTGATGAATTGGAACAGAAAATTACACAAATCGTAAACCGTAAGAAAAAAGTTGTAAAACCTGGATATAAGAAAAAAAGAAAAGCTGAAGTTGAAAAACTTAAACGAAAAGCTAAACGAAATATGATTCAGGAGGAAATCAAAAAACAGAAATAAGAAAGAGCCATCGCTAATCAGATTCGCAAAAGAGGAAATGAAGAATGATTATAGGATCTCATGTTTCTATGTGTGCTCCTGAATATGTTTTGGGCAGTGTAAAGGAAATGCTTTCTTATCGTGCAAATGCTTGCATGTTTTATACGGGAGCACCACAGAATGGAAATAGAGTTGCTATTGAAAAACTTCGTATCAATGAAGCTAAAGCATTGCTTGAAGAAAAGAACCTTCCTTTGAATCATATTGTTGTACATGCGCCCTATCTGATTAATTTAGCCAATACATTAAATCCGGATACATATGCCAACAGTGTAGAACTTTTAAAGAATGAAATCATACGCTGTGATGCTATCGGTTCTCCTTTTCTTGTACTACATCCGGGATGTCATTTGAATGCCGGAATTCAAAAAGGGATTGAAAGCATTGCACAAGGCTTGCATGAAGCTTGTCAGATTTCTCATAAGTGTTGTATATGTATTGAAACAATGGCTGGCAAGGGAAGTGAATGTGGAAAGACATTTGAAGAAATACACGAAATTTTAC
>CAMEUL010000206.1 GCA_945938205.1 uncultured Traorella sp.
ATTTCTTTCTTCAAGTTTCTTTTCCAAAATTGCCAGTGACGTTTCAAATTCAGGGGAATCAATACCTACTGACAATCCGGAATTGAATCGTGAAATCAGTCGGTTTTCTATTCCTTTTAATTCTGTTGGATGAATGTCACTTGTTAAAACGATCTGTTTTCCTTTTGAAAAAAGGTTATTGTAAAGATTAAAGAAAATTTCCTGACTTCTTTCTCCTTGTTTTAAACGCTGAATATCATCAATCAGGAGATAATCGGCATCTTCAATGATACGTTTTACTTCTTCAATTGTTTTGTCACGAATACTGTTAACAATTAAAGAAATGAAATCTTCACTGTATATGTAAATTACTTTCTTTTCAGGAGTATGCTGTTTTACATAATTACCGATTGCATGAAGCAGATGTGTTTTTCCAAGTCCTGAATTTCCATAAATAAATAAAGGATTGAAAAATTCCCCAGGATTTACCGCGCATGATAAAGCAGCTGCCTGACTTTCACGATTGGAATGACCAACAATGAAATTATCAAAGGTGTATTTATCCAGTAATCTATCTTTTAAAATAATTTGTTTGCTTTCTTCATTCATTTCCGAATAATCTTTGATGTCTTTTTTAAGAGTGAAATGAATTTTCATGCTTTGATCTACGATAAAACTTAAACTGTTTTCAATCGTGTTTTTATTCTTTTCGAATACTTGCATAGATACAAAATTAGGTACGATGACAATGGCATTGTTTCCTTTTATATCATAAAGTTTTGATTCAGAAATATATGAATTAAAAATGGAAGAATCAAAAAAATCACCGGTTTTCAAATGATCCAGTGTTTTTGTCCATATAAGCTGTAAAGAATTTTTTGTATAATCAGACATGCTCAATCCCTTTCTAGGCATATATATTCTAAATCAAAATATATCAAATTACTAGGAAGAATTTAATAGGAAAAAAGTTTTCCACAGAATAAAACATAAAAATAAAAGAATATTAAGGAATATATATAGTTTTCCACAACTTTTCATTGTGGAAAACTTGTGGAAAAGTCACTGTGGAAAAACAAATTGTGGAAAATGTGGAGTAATTATGTGAATAATTTTGATTTTTCCACAATAATGATATCAAAATAATCCTTTATTTATCGTATTATTTTGAAATATACAGTTTTCCACTATTCCTTTTTTATGTAAATAAAAAATTCTTCAATTTTTCCACATTCTATTCATTATATGTGTAAAAATGGATGTTTTTTTCCACAATCATAAATTTAAATATGATTTTTTTGACGATTAACAGAAGAATATGTTAAAATTTTGGGCGTTAGAAAAGAGTGAGAAAATGTTAGTGCCTGTTTTATTATTTTGTCTAGGTCTTGTTTTATTGATCAAAGGTGGAGATTATTTTGTGGATGGTGCTGTTGGGATAGCACATCGTTTTCATTTACCTGAAATTTTAATTGGCGCAACGATTGTTTCTATAGGTACGACTCTTCCTGAAGTAATGGTATCTGCCACATCAGCATTAAGTGGTCATGGTGAAATTGCCTATGGAAATGCAATTGGATCCATTATTTGTAATACTTCACTGATTGCTGCTGTAAGCATTGCAATTGCTCCTTGTAGTGTGAATCGTTCTTCATTGAAGACACCGGTAATTTTCTTTTTTATCGCAGCATTCTTTTATATGATAAATGCCTATGTTTTTGGTTCATTTTCAAGAATCAGCGGAATCATTCTTTTATTGATGTTTGTAATTTATACCATTTTAACTGTTAAACAGATGAGTGATGAAGAACAAGAAGAAGTATCAGAAGGAAATAATGTATTATATAAAAATATATTTGTTTTGATTTTGGGAGCAGTATTAATTGCAATAGGAAGCAATCTGTTGATTGATAATGGAACATTAATTGCAGAAGCATTAGGTGTCAGTGAATCGGTCATTGCACTTACATTTATTGCTTTAGGAACGAGTCTTCCTGAATTAGTCACTGCTGTCACTTCTCTGATAAAAGGACATGGTTCTTTATCCTTAGGAAATATTATTGGTGCGAATCTTTTTAATTTAGTTCTGGTTACAGGAACATCCGCATCACTTTCACCTTTTACACTTCCACAAGGAAAAGTTCTGTTTGGCATGAATGCTTCTTTGATATTGGAACTTCCTGTTATGATTGGAGTCATGATGCTACTTTGTATTCCCGCATTGGTCAGAGGAAAATTGACTCGAGTACAGGGAGTGCTTCTGTTATGTATCTATATGATATTTACTGTTTCACAATTTATAATTTAAAGTGAGGTCTTTATGAAAAATAAAATATTGCCCATTATAATTCTTGTTTTATCTGTTGTTTTAGCGATTGTTTCCTACATCATATTACCGGAAACCGTCATAACACAAATTACATTGAATAGTTCTAACCCTACAACGATGCCAAAAATAATTGCTATTCTTATTCCATTTGCATTAAGTACAGGATTTTCAGTTGTTTCTTTATTACAAAAAGAAAATTCAGAAAATAAACCAAAGTTTCTAATAGTAGCTGTGATCGGTATCCTTGTTTATTTTATTATGATGGTGATGAATGGAGTACAAATTGGATAATTTTTCTAAAAGTAACAAGCAATGTATTGCTTGTTATTTTATATAATTTTGCTAGTATAATAAAAATGCTCAAATTTTAACGAAGTTTCCGTTTTTGGTGAAACTTCCGTTTTAAAGGGTAA
>CAMEUL010000207.1 GCA_945938205.1 uncultured Traorella sp.
CCATGGATTCTAAACTGCATTATCATTATGATGCTTTCAACAATGAACGTATGGGGTGGTGGTTTAAGAAAGCGAATGATCATGAAAGAAAGCCTCCGACTTATGATGAAACACTTATGACTAAATATCGTACGTTTTTTCTGGGACCTGATGAAAAAGTCCTGTATCTGACATTTGATGAAGGAGGAAGCAATATCACATATATTCGTGAAATTGCAGATATATTAAACAACCACGATGTGAATGCTACATTCTTTTTGACACGAAACTATATTCTCAAGGAAAGTGAATTCATGAATGAATTGGTAGCTCAGGGACATGAAATTGGAAATCATACCCGCTCTCACTATGATATGACAACATTAGCCAATGAAAATGACTGCACACGATTTGTTAGTGAGATCATGGATACACAAAAGGCAATTTATGAAGTCACCAAGCGTTTACCGGAAAAAATATTCCGTTTTCCAAAAGGTGAATTTTCAGAAAGAAGTTTAGCTATGGTCAGTGATCTAGGATTTAAAACTTATTTTTGGAGTCACGCTTATAATGATTATGAGGGAGATGTGGATCCAAAGATCACCTATAACAATCTGGTTTCTCATCTACATCATGGGGCCATTTATTTGCTACATCCAAACAATAAAGGCAATTATGAAGCCATGAATGATTTTCTTTTGGAAGCAAAGCGTCAGGGATATACATTTGAACTTGTAAGTAAGATCAATTAGGTATAAAATAATGTCATTTGAGGTGAGTTTATGATTGATCAAAGAATTGAAGCATTAAGAAAACTGATGAGAGAAAAGAAGATAAATGCCTATTATATTCCTACCAGTGATTTTCACAATTCGGAATATGTTGGAGATCATTTCAAGGCAAGAGCCTATATGAGTGGCTTCTATGGAAGTGCAGGATATCTTCTGATAACTGAAGAGGAAGCATGTCTGTGGACAGATGCCCGTTATTTCATTATTGCTGCCAATGCCTTAAAAGGTACACAGATCCAGCTGATGAAGATGAATGAGGAAAATGTGCCAACACTTGATGAATACATTGCCGCTCATTTGAAAGAAAATGATACTTTAGGTTTTGACGGAAGAGTGGTCAGTGCTGCTCAAATGAAACATTTCAAAAGTGTTTTCCATCTGAATTACAAAACTGATGAAGATCTGGTGGATCTTGTTTGGACGGATCGACCACCTTTCTCTGATAAAAAAGCATTTTTTATGGATGAATCCCTGTCAGGAAAATCAACGGAAGAAAAACTGAAGGACATTCGTGAAAAAATGAGAGAACATCAAGCAGACGTTCATGTTTTATCCACACTGGATGATCTGGCATGGCTATTTAATATGCGTGGTGATGATGTGCATTCATCACCGGTTGTTTTAAGCTATGGTGTGATATTCATGGATCATGTGGACTTGTTTATTGATGAAAGAAAATGTGATGAAGGCATGATGGAAAACTTTAGAAAATGTAATGTGACACTTCATCCTTATAATGATGTTTATGAATTTTTGAAAAAGCAGGATGCTTCTTTGAGTTATCTTGTCAATGAATCTATCATCAATTCTTATCTTTTGGAATGTATCCCAGGAAAAGTGGTGTCTGCTGCCAATCCTTCTTCTATGATGAAGGCTATCAAAAACCCGGTGGAAATTGAAAATACACGAAAAGCACATTTAATGGATGGTGTTGCAGTGACAAAATTCATGATTTGGATCAAAGATGAAATCAAGAAAAGAGAAATCAGCGAAATTGAAGCTGCTGACAAACTTCAATCGTTCAGAGAGGAATGGAAGGATCTGATCGAGCTTAGCTTTGATACGATTGCCGGCTATAGTCCCAATGGAGCCAGTATGCACTATACGGCCAGCAAAGACAATTATGCCATGTGCAAAGCGAAAGATTTCCTTTTGGTAGATAGTGGAGGAACCTACAAGCAGGGTACAACCGATATCACACGTACCTTTATGCTGGGAGAAACCTGTGAACGATTCAAAGAAAACTATACCATGGTACTAAGAAGTCATATTGATCTGGCAAAAGCAAAATTTTTGTATGGATGCAGTGGACCGGCATTGGATGGCATTTGCCGTGCACCATTCTGGGAAAAAGGCTGGATTATAAGCATGGAACAGGACATGGAGTGGGACATGTGCTGAATGTTCATGAAGGACCGAATAATTTTTATTGGAATCCTTCAAGAGGCCTCTGCATATTTGAAGAGGGTATGATCACAACAGATGAACCTGGATATTATGAAGAAGGATCTCATGGAATAAGAATAGAAAATGAACTGCTGTGTTTGAAAGATGAGAAAAATGAATATGGTCAGTTTATGAAATTTGAATCCTTGACCATTTGTCCATATGATTTGGATCCAATTTTAAAAAATCAGTTGACAAATGAGGAGAAAATGTGGTTAAATACTTACCATAAGGAATGTTTTGAGAAACTTTCACCTTATATGAATTCCTACGAACTTGAAAAGTTAAAGGAATACACAAGAGAAATTTAAAAGCAGGAAACTGCTTTTAATATGCGGATATGGCGGAACTGGTAGACGCGCTAGATTCAGGTTCTAGTGGTAGCAATATCGTGCAGGTTCAAGTCCTGTTATCCGCACCATAAGTCAACAAAAGAGGCTGTAACGAATAAAACAGTCGAAAAATAAAAAATGCATCGAATCT
>CAMEUL010000208.1 GCA_945938205.1 uncultured Traorella sp.
AGATTTCATCTGTAATTCCAAAAGACATCAAAGCACGCTGTAGACGTGTCATACCGCTTTTTACTTTCTGTGAAAGTGACAGCGACATCAAAGCATATCTCAGATTGATCATTACCTCAGTCAAAGCAATTTCAACATAACCGGTATGCATGCACATCAGATTCAGTCCGGCAAATTGGCCGGCACTGGTCAGATTGGTTGCAGATATAAAAAGAGCCATCCAGATAGGTAACTCAGCATTTTTCACCATCATGCCAAACGCCATACTGACACAAAAGTATCCGATGCCTATCGGCAGTCCCAACTTAAATCCTTCCTTAAAGTCTTGTTTTCTTGTATCCATGCCCGTATTATATCATTTTAATTTCACATTCTTATGGTATTCTTATGTTGAGGTGATAGTATGACACGTCTTTTGATTGTCGATGATGAAGAAAAAATCAGAAAGCTCATTCATAAATATGCTTTATATGAACATATGGAAGCCGATGAAGCCAGCAATGGTTTGGAAGCCATTGAAGCGATTCAAAGCAAAGAATATGACTGTGTCATCATGGACATCATGATGCCATTTTGCGATGGCTATACAGCGACCAAAAAAATCCGTGAATTCAGCAATGTTCCGATCTTGATACTATCTGCAAAAGGAGAGGAGTATGATCGCATCAAAGGCTTTGAAATGGATGTAGATGACTATGTCGTCAAGCCCTTCAGCATGCAGGAACTTATGATGCGTATTAAAGCTATTTTAAAAAGGACACAAAATATAACGGATCTTTTCATCTATAAAGGACTTATCATCAATTACAGTGCTCACACGGTAGAAGTGGATCACACAAGAGCGCATCTGTCACCTAAAGAATATGACTTGTTATGCTATCTGGTGAAAAACAAAAATATTGCCTTGACACGTGAACAATGTATCTCTACCGTATGGGGATATGACTTTTTTGGAGATGATCGCACGTTGGATACGCATGTCAAAACATTACGCAAAAATTTAGGAGCTTATGCCGACTGCATTGTCACCGTAAGAGGGGTGGGATATCGTTTTGAAACTGAATAAAAATTCCATCCGTTTTAAGATTCCATTTTATTTGTTCATGTTTGTACTGGTCATGCTTCTCTTATTGTGGGTCTTAGAAATCTTCTTATTGGATACTATTTATAAAAGAACCAAGACCGATGCCATACTCAACATGGGAGAATATATTTCCTCTAAGATCAATCATCCAGATGTGGAAGACTACATCAATCAGCTGGCAGTCAGCAATGATGTCTGTGTCATTATCACCAATGAAAACGGAGCGATCGTTCATCGCTCAGATTCCTCCAGACAATGTTCCAAAGATATAACCAACACTCAGCGTTTTCTGGAAAGAATCACCAATGCTTATCAAAACAACAATACCTATATTGAAGAAGTACAATCAACAGAAATCATTGATATCGGTATTTCCATTCCTTTAAGAACCTATCATGAAATTCAATATACCCACATCATTGATCAGACACATCCTTATTATCTGTTCATGAACTCTACGATTACTCCGATCAATGCCACAGTGGATACCTTAAAAACCATTTTGACCATTGTAACCTTAGGAATGAGCGTTGTCGCCATTGTATTGGGTATCTTTATTTCCAGAAAGATCATTCGTCCGATCCATGAACTGAATCAAAGTGCGAAAAAACTGGGTCAAGGAGATGTCGAGTTTAATGGAAAAGGGTATCTCGAAATTGAAGAACTTTCAGAAACATTGAATAAAGCCAATCAGGATCTTCATCAGGTAGAAACCCTTCGTAATGAACTCATTAGTAATATCTCTCATGATTTAAGAACACCATTGACCATGATCAGTGGCTATGCGGAAATGATGCGAGATCTTCCGGATGAAAACAATGAAGAAAACCTGAATATCATCATCAATGAAACTAAGCATCTGACTCGTCTTGTCAATGATGTCCTTGATCTTTCAAAACTGCAGGCAGGCGCTCAAAAACTGACACCAACTCGCTTTGATGTCACTCAGATGATCTTAGATACCATTGAACGCATTTCATCCTTAAGCAATATTCAGATTTCATTTGAATATGACAAACATGAAATGATCACAGCTGATGAAATGAAGATCTCTCAGGTCTTCTACAACATTCTCAACAATGCCATCCATTACACCAAAGATCAGGTCATTGTCCGCCAGATCACAGATCAAAAGAACATTCGTATTGAAATACAGGATAATGGAGAAGGCATTAACGAAGATGAAATTGATGATATCTGGAAATGCTACTACCGAAGCAAGAATCACAAACGGCAGGTCATCGGCAGTGGACTTGGTTTATATATTGTTAAACAGATCCTGGATTTGCATCATGCACAATACGGTGTCACAAGCAAGTTGCATGAAGGAAGCACATTCTATTTTGTACTTAAAAAGGATGAAGCCTAAAAGTTTCATCCTTATCTTTTATTCAAAAAAATCCTTGGCACACTTGTAACCGTATTTGCTTTCTGCTTCTAAAACGGCACGATTGATAGCTTTCCCCAGCATATAGGCACCTAAGGTTCCTACTACATCACTGTTAGATTTAACTTTTCCTACCGACATGGCATATATGCTGTCGCCATCCATG
>CAMEUL010000209.1 GCA_945938205.1 uncultured Traorella sp.
TAAAAAGGCTGTAAGCTTCCTAAATTATTCTTTAGGTTTCTTTACAGCCCCTTTTATTGTTTATTTGGAATTAATGAACAGATAAAATCATGGAAATCTTCTTTGCTCCAGGTTACAGGAGTCGGATATAAAGGATTTCCTTCCTTATATGCCCATTCTACGATCTGATCCACATCTTTTTTATTAAGTGTTGGCGGATAAAGAGGAATTCCCATTTTAACCTTTAAGTCTTCCATCCATTCAATAAACGCTTCTGCCTTGCTTTCAACAGTATTTTCTTTAGGTTGAATGCCACATACATCACACAGATCAGCTAGTTTTTCATGAGCGGCGCTGCCAAATCTTCTCATGACATGCGGCAAAAGAATCGCCATAGCTAAACCATGAGGTGTTCCATACAATCCGCCCAATGTATGTCCTATCGCATGAACATAGCCTACAGAACCTCTTGTAAAGGCTCGACCGGCATAGAAAGCAGCTCGCTGCATATTCTGTCTTCCATTCAGGTCATGACCATCCTGATAAACATGATACAGATTATCATAAATCAGTTTTACTGCTTTCTTGCAAAGATCTTTTTCCAACTGCGTATTATACGTATTATTTGTGTAGGCTTCCACTGCATGACACAATGCATCCATTCCTGTAGTTGAAGTAACATGAGGTGGCAAGCCAACAGTCAGCTCAGGATCCAAAACAGCATACTTCGGCATCAATGAAATATCGTTGATGGAAGCCTTGTGATGTGTTTTGGAATCTGTCACAACAGCAGCAATCGTTGTTTCTGAACCTGTTCCTGCTGTTGTCGGAACTGTGAAAATTGTTGGGATTCGATGCAAAACCTTAAAGAGGCCTTGCAACTGTTCTACTGATTTATGAGGACGAGCAATGCGTGCTCCAATAGCTTTAGCACAATCCATTGGTGAACCTCCACCAAAGGCAATCATCGAATCACATTTGTTTTCAAGATACAAACTGACACCTTTTTCAATATTGATATCGCTTGGATTTGGATCCACACCATCAAATAGAACATATTCCAAAGATTCTTTTTCCAGTGTTTCAATCAGTGAATCCAAAAGATGAAGTTTCATTAGCGTCTGATCTGTTACGATCAGCACTTTATGAAATCCTTTTTCTTTTATGAAAGCCGGCAGTTTTTTGATAGCGCCTGCTCCCTCTATTTTTTCAGGCATTTTCCAAGGAAGAAAATACATTCCCACCTTCATAACACCCTGATAGATCCGACAATAAGTTTTACTCATTTCAATTCACTCCTTTCATGACAATCGCACGAATTGGGCATACTTTTGCACATATTCCACAACCGATACAGTGATTTGGATCGGCCATATAGGCAATGGTCTGAATATCACCATGAAATTTCGCATCTTCAATCTTCAGACAATCCATCGGACAGTTTTCAACACACACACACTGCATCCGGCACATGTCTTTTCATCGATTGAAGGAACCTTTTTTTCTTTCGTTTTAACCACCTCCTGTTTAAAAGCAGGTCCAACTTCTGATATTGCTCTGGAAAATCCCGTCACAACCGCTGTGAAAATACCGATTCGCAGTTCATAAATAAACAGGCGCATGGTCTCAAAACGATTGGCCCCCAATGTTTTCGCCAACATAAATATTTGTTATTTTCTTTCATTGGCAATATTGATGGTCAGACCCAAAATAATGGGTGTAATCAAAAGAGTCTGAGCAATGATCATAACAGTCACGGTATAATTCAAAGAAAGATAGCCTAAAGGACCTCTGCGCATAAACAGAATATAAACCACCAGCCCGCACAGCACAGGTGGAAGTCCCATCAATGTGTAAATGATACGCATCAGAAAATGTTTACCGATAAATTCATATTTTGATATCAAGACTGCAAGAGGAATACTGATTAGGGAGGCAATCAAAAGAGATGTTAAAGAAACCCGAAGTGAGAGAAAAACAACTTCAAACACTTCGGGATCAAAACTGAATATCAGATTAAAGGCTTCCTTGATCCCTTCAATAATAATATCCATAATTATTTCGCATTTGGAGTGAACAGAGGCTTGCCATATTTTTCAACCCCATATTCACTAATCAGCTGCTGTGTTTCTTCCGAAAGAATCCATTTCTGGAAAGCTTTCGCTCCTTCATGATTGATTTTTTCGTTTTTGTCCGGGTTCACACAGATCACACCATACTGATTGTATAAGATACCACTTTCATCTTTTTCGCAGACAATCATCATATCTTCATCCAGTTGATAATTCAGCCATGTTGCATGATCACTGAGTGTATAAGCGAGTTTTTCATTCGCCATTTGCAAAACGGCCTCCATAACGGCACCTGCTTCGATATACCAGTCACCGCTTGGTTCAATGTCACATTTCTTCCAAACATTCAGTTCTTTTTTATGCGTTCCGGATTCATCACTTTTTGAAATAAACAATGACTGTGTATCATTCAGTAACTGGAAACCAAAACAGCATCATTCATTGCTTTTTGTGCAATTTCTGCCGGATCTTCTTTTGGCCCCGCCAATACAAAGTCATTATACATGACATCATTTCTTCCGTCTTCATCAGCATGACCTTCTTCTACAAATGTTTTTTCTGCTGCTGGTGAATGAACCA
>CAMEUL010000210.1 GCA_945938205.1 uncultured Traorella sp.
AAAAAGGCTGTAAGCTTCCTAAATTATTCTTTAGGTTTCTTTACAGCCCCTTTTTGTATGACTTTAATACTGTCGGAAGATTTCTTTCAGTTCATTGATGTCATGCGTCTGTGTGAGAGCCAAGGATAAAAGGATCCTTGCTTTCTGTGCACTTAAGGTATTGGCGGCGATACAATGTTCATGAGGATCAAAGACATGATCATTGAATACGATGCCTAAAGGAACTCGTGAAGCACGTACAAAAATGGTTCCTTTTTCGTTGGCGCAATGGTCAATCATATTCATCCATTCTTTCGAGTAATTGCCATTTCCGCTGCCTGCGATAATGATGGCTTCATGTGAAGCGGATAAATATTCAAGGATGTGGGCATCTGCTCCTCCATAATAATAAACGATGGCAACACGCGGCAGTTTTTCCGGAAGATGTTCAGAAAAAATAGAGTCATGAGTATGGGTCTTAAAGGTCTTGGAAAAGAAGTAGACTTTTTCATCTTGCATATAGCCCAGACATCCAAAGGATTTCTGATCAAAGGCATCAATTTTATAATTATTTACTTTCTGAATGTCTCTTCCGGAATAAATGGTGTTGGAAAAGAGGACCATAACGCCCTGATTTCTCGCATCATCACAGGTTGCCAGCGCAATGGCCTGATAGAGGTTGTAAGGACCGTCTGCACTTGTAGCACTGGCAGGACGCATGGCTCCTGTCATGACTACAGGCTTATCAGAATGAATGGTCAGATTCAGAAAGTAGGCTGTTTCTTCAATGGTATCTGTTCCATGGGTTACAACGATGCCATCCACATCGTCTCTTTGAATTAGCTCATTGATCCTGTTGGCAAGGAAGAGCCAGTTTTCTTCATTCATCTCATTAGAGTCAACGTTCATGAGCTGTTCTTCAGTGATATGAGCAAGATGCTGAACAGATGGAATGGATGAGAGAATTTCCGCCACCCTGATTTCACCGGCATGATAGACAACGGTTTTCCCTTTTTCTCCAATTCCGGCGATGGTACCTCCGGTTGCGACAACCACGATATGTTTCATTTTGTACCTCCATGCATTTTTAAGATGAGTTTTGAATAGATGTTCTCCATCATCCATGTTTCCTTTACTTTATTTTTCAATTCATTCAAGGAAATCCACTGAATTCCTTTTGTTTCTTCAAGATTGACCTTTAAAGGTTCATTTTCATCTACTTCAAAAAGATATGTCACATTCAGATGAACATGGCTCTCAACAGTCCTGTCTTTTTTTATATGTTTTTTTACCGGCAATACTTCCAAAGAAAAAATATTGCCATTGGAAGAAAAAGAATTTAGCCCGCTTTCTTCCTTCAGTTCTTTTTTTGCTACTTCAAATAAATCTTCACAGCCATCGGCATGACCGCCCATCCAGCTCCAGGAGTCATAGATTCGGTGATAGATCATCAAAACCTTCGTATGAGAGGGATTGGTGACCCACGCACTTGCTGTGAAATGAGCAACGGTATTTTTTCTTTCAAAGATATCTTTTTCATTCATCATTTTCAGAATGAACTCTTGGTCTTTTTTCTCTTGCTCATTCGAAGGATGATACATTTTTATCTGTTCTTGGATGTTCATGAAATCAGTGTAGCACAAGAACTGGAAACGTTCAAATAAATATTAATACAACATATAATGTTGAATTAAGGTATATAGTAAAAGCGTAACGAGGAATCAGATATGTTGAATCTCATTGCTATATTTGCGGCATTCTTTATCGGCTTCTTCTCCAGCATTATCCTGGAAGCGTAAAAAGGCAATACTCATTGTAGTGTTGCCTTTTTTATGATATTATCTTCATGAAAGAAGGTATGCGAAATGAGTACAACATTAGTCGTTTTGGCTGCTGGCATGGGAAGTCGTTATGGTGGCCTGAAACAAATTGATCCTATTGGACCCAATGGAGAAGTCATTCTGGAACTTTCCGTTTATGATGCCATTCAGGCTGGGTTTGACAAGGTCGTTTTTATTATCAAAAAATCCATTGAAAAAGAATTTAAAGAAGCCATTGGTGATAAATTAGCCAAACAGGTGAAAGTGGAATATGTATTCCAGGATTTTGCCTGTGTGCCTGAAGGTTTTGTGATTCCTGAGGGAAGAGAAAAACCATTAGGAACAGCGCATGCTTTGTATTGTTGCAAGGATGTGCTGGATGGTCCGTTTGCTGTCATCAATTCGGATGACTACTATGGACAGGATTGCTTTAAGACATTATATGAATTCTTAAATCATGAAGCAACTTCTCATCATTATGGCATGGTGGGTTATATGCTTGAAAATACTCTGACAGACAATGGAAGCGTGGCACGTGGACAATGCATGGTTGAAAACGGAAAACTGGTCAATATCGTAGAACGTACACGTATTGAAAAAGTGGATGGAAAAGTAGCTTACTTTGAAGATGATACTTGGCATGAATTGCCTAGTGATACACTGGTATCCATGAACATGTGGGCTTTCACACCGGATATTTTAAATGAAATTACGAATAAGTTTGGAGAATTCCAGGAAGTTCTTAAAATGAATCCATTAAAAGGGGAATATTATATCCCAAATCTTGTAGGAGAACTCTTGGTAGAGAATAAGTG
>CAMEUL010000211.1 GCA_945938205.1 uncultured Traorella sp.
CCAATGACTCTTCATCCAATTGGATCCAGGCATCACTGTTGCCGGCATTATAAGCTTCCTGATATGGTTTTATTGGATAGACCTTGATCGTCATTTCATATTCATAGTTCATCAGAACACTTTCGGTATAAAGATATTCCGTCAGTTTTTTCATGTCCTCATACTGAATTTTATCCAGATCCAGCACATAATCAAATAGATCTTCATTATCTTCATAATAATAGATTTCAATTCTCGTATCATAGTCATTGTCTGCATTTCTTTCATACAGTTTTCCTGAGAAACGGAATTCTGCTTCATCACCATCTATATAATTTGGACATTCAATTTCGGCACTTGTATATCCATAAGGAGCCAATCCGGTCGTATTGACCTTATATTCACAAAAGTCGAATTCAACTTCACCCGTAAAATAATAATCCATATTATTATAGAGCGTCACTTCCATCATGGTTTCATCCCTTTTATTCAGATAAACATCCAAACTGGCATCACTCTTAAAAATTTCGTCCGCCTTTTTCTTTTCTACAGCATCTGATGAAAGAACTTTTTCCGCAATTTCATTATGATGTGCATTGGCATATGTGGTTTCTATACTCTCCTTGCCACAGCCTGCCAATAGAAAAAGCATTAAAATAATCCAATATTTTTTCATGATATCAACCTCATATTAATTTTACTCATTCTTTTCTGAAAAGTAAAGAAAAGAAGAATTGATTTCTTTACACATCTTACTTGATTTCTAATGATTTTCATTATACATACATCCAGCATTGAAGACCATCAAAAACACAACACCTGTCTGAATCCAGAAAATAGTATAATCAAAAATGCCGTGTATCAGAACTGTGAGAATAAAGCACAAGATCAGTCCACATAATTCCGGATTTATTTTTGATTTATACAGACGATAGATTTCTTTAACGACGGGTTGAGCAAACCATACGATCTGAATCACACCAAGAAAGCCAAAAGAAAGTAAAGGATCCAAATACACACAATGAGAATGAGAAGTCAAAGGGCCTCCATATTGATTAAAAATCAGATAATAAGTGCTTGGGCCTTTTCCGATCCAGAAGTTGTCTTGAATTCCTTTGAGTGCTGTGATCCAAATATCGGTTCGATCAAAGAAATATTCCAAGATATTATCATAACGTGGAAAAATGGTAGGATTCATAAGCACGATCACAATTCCTGCCACAATCATTCCAATCATTGCATAACATGTCTTTTTGCGATGATTCAGATAAAAAATTAAAGGCAATGTCACCAGAAAACTCAGCCATCCTGCACGGCATCCCGTCAAATATAAAGCAAACAGATTGCATAAAATCGTCGTTGTATAGAAAACAACACGATGCAATGTTTTCGCATGCAGGATCTTATAAATGCACATCAGCACTAAAAACTGAATCATCATCGCATAAAAATTGGCATTATACATCGTAGAATTAATGCGATTCTGCGGTTCATTCTCCACGATCAGATCAGAGAAAGGATAACCAAGCCGATCAATGATCTTGACATATTCCATCAACCCCCACACAAAACAGCCGATAGAAAGCAGACAGCAGGCATCCACAATGAAAGTGAAAAGGCGTTCATTGATGTGTTTTCTGTAAAAGAGAATAAAGAACACGATCAAAAGCATTCCCAAACTTTGAAATGTCCCCTGAAAGTTATCATGTGCCAGAGAAATCGAAAGAGAGTAAAACGAAAATAAGATTGCAAAAATACCACGAGGTGTCGAACGAATCACATTCATGAGTTCTCTTTTCCAAATCAGATAAAATACAAGAAACCCCATGGCTATATAGCTTATATAAAATGGTAAAAAAATCGTAAACACGATAAACATGATAATATATTGATCTGCCGTATAACCCAGCAGTTTTCGATCACAAAAAGACTTTACAGATTCCATAACTACTCCTGTCAAGAGAATATTATAGCGAATCTTCATGAAAAAGACAAATCGAAAAAAACAGGTCGATGTTCGACCTAGTTTTTACCTAATAATTTAAACATGTTTTTCTTGTAAACTTCAACTCCCGGCTGATTGAATGGATTCTGTTCATTCAGATCAGTCATCATTGCCATTGCTCGAAAGAGGAAGTCAGCCATGGGTCCACGCCTGTACGAACTCATATCAGGAATCGTGATTTCCAAATTCGGAACATGTCCTGTTTCTACATGCGCCTGTAAAGTACCCAGACAAGCCATCTGGTTGACCCAATGCACGCTCTTGCCAGCTAAGTAGTTCATACCGTCCAGATTTTTTTCATCACTTGGGAAGGTAATGTCCAAAGTTGGTTTTTCTACCTTGATCAAGGTTTCAAACAGACATTTCTTTCCATCCTGAATAAACTGTCCCATGGAATGAAGATCTGTAGAGAAATTCACAGAGCAAGGTAAAAGTCCTGTGCCATTCTTACCTTCACTTTCCCCAAAAAGCTGTTTCCACCATTCCGCAACCATAGCCATCTGAGTTTCATAAGAAACAAACATTTCCGCAACTTTTCCTTGATTTTCAAGGATTCGGCGACAGACAGCATATTCATAAGCAATATTTTTCTTCA
>CAMEUL010000212.1 GCA_945938205.1 uncultured Traorella sp.
AGCGTCGTCACCAACGCACTACGCTTAAATTTCTTTAAAATGTATGATACCAAACATGATCACAAAATCATTCATTCGTTAAAAATCACAACCAAAAAGGAGACAGAAACAATGGAAAAGACATTAAAAATTGAAGGTATGATGTGTGCACACTGCGAAATGCATACAAAAAAAGCTCTTGAATCACTTGACGGCGTAAAGAACGCTGAAGTCAGTCACAAGACAGGTACAGCTGTAGTGACACTTGAAAAAGAGATATCAAATGATATTTTAAAACAAGCCGTTATCGATCAAGGATATGAGGTAACGGATATTCAATAAATAAAGCTCGAAAATGTCACTTAGACAGATTCGAGCTTTTTAAATATACAGATATAATGTTGCGGGCAACCTTATCCACTATATGATCATGATAAGCATAAACTATAGTGAAAAAAAGAAAAGAACTCATCCAACAAGATGAGTTCTTACGTATTATAGACTTCTTTGACGATTGAGTTTCCCCATATCAATGGTCATTTTTCTTAATCTTTCTGCTAATTCTTCAGGTGGTGTTTTCATTCCCTTAGAAACCCAGCTTGTGATGATACCAATGACTCCTTGAGTCAGAAATTCACTCATGAACTCTTCCTCATCATCTTTCACTCTGTCTTCCACGTCCATTCGGTGAATAGCCAGTTTAAACAGGCTTTTTGTTGTTTCAAAGAAAGGTTCAATGAAAGACTTAGGACTGGCATAAATGGTTCTGGTATAAAATTCAGAATCATTCTTCATTACTAACAGCATTTCTTCAATACATTCATACCAATTTTCCCAATTGATTTTCTTGATCAGTGGATCCAGGCAATCATGACGATACACATATTCAAGACACTCATATTTATCCTGGAAATGATAATAGAACGTCTGTCGATTCAGTTGACAGCTGTCAGTGATATCGGTAATCGATATCTTATCGAATGGTTTTTCATAAACAAGTTTTTTTAGTGCATTACCTAATATGAGCTTAGTTTGAGGCATACCATCACTCCTTTACTTCCTCAGACAATCCTTAGACAATACTCACAAAAGCTTACAAGCATATGACGTTAATATTTTACTCACATTTTTTCGGATTGTCAATTGAAGCATATAGAAAAAGGGATTTAGTTCCCTTCAAAATTCATTTTCTTATAAACAGCAATTATTTCATTGGCTAAGATTCCGAGTGTTTCGGCACTCATCAAAAGATCCAAAGCATGCACTTGCAATACATTAATACTATCAAGTTGCCCTGTTGCTTCCTGCTGAAGTAATTTCACATGAACCAGATGTCCCTCCAGATAGTTAGCATCTCCTTCTTTTATCAGATTTTCTGCTTCTTCAAAGCATCCTAAACGTGCCTGTTGAATCGCTTCCAAGTATAAGGAACGTGCCGTTCCTACTGAAGAGATCATTTGAAAGCTCAAAAGTTCCATTTCTTCCATATTACACCTTCAGAAACTGCTTGGCTTGCTGGAAAATAGTTTCTCCATCCATTCTTCCATAGCTTCTCATATCCATGGCTTCTACAGGCTTATCAGGAAAGGATTTTTTCATTTCCTGAAGCTGAAAGCGAACCTGGGGACCCAGTAAAATTATATCCCATGCATGACCGATCGTTCTTGCTTCAGAAATAGAATGTGCTTCTACTATAAATGTTTCGTTTTCTTTCTTTGCCGCTTCTTCTATTTTTTTTACTAAAAGGCTGGTTGACATGCCAGCCGAACATACCAGCAATATTTTTTTCATTGATTCTGACTCCTTTCGCTGACTATATGTTTTTCCATTGCCAAAAGCATTCTTTTCATTTTTTTCTTATGGCTTCTCTGAAACAGAAGTCCCATTAGGGTTGTATTCCACTGATTGAGCCGCTGATCGCTCTGATATTCTTCAGTATAAGTCACCCAACACTGATTCTGTTCAGTCTCACTGCATCCGTATGAAATCATATGGATTCCCGTTGTCGTCTGAATCTGTACTTCGTAGCAAACAGGTCTTGTCAATTTTGTAATTCTGACAAGCGCTTGTTCCTTTTTTCCAGATTGTGAAACAAGTTCTTTTTTATATTCATAACCGCTCTGTATGTTTTCTTTTTCCAATAAAATCTGATTCCTTCGGATATCATGAAAAAGAGCATGAACAAGATAATCAAAGAAGTCTTCCCCTGATACATTCAATCTTAATTGAATTTTCATATTGTTCCCTCTGAATTATTTCCTGGGAAATGTTGTTCATCTTCAATGGTTACATTAAAAAACAAAATATTTCCATAAGGACTATTTTTAATCTCTTCTTTGATGGTTTTCACTGCTTTTTCAGGATCTCCTGTCACTTCAAAATATAATTTGATTCTTTCTTCTTTCACAAATGTAAAGCGATTCCCTTGAATTGTTTTGCCATTTAACAGTTGAATAACATATTCTCTTTTCAGAGGCAAATGTACTACGATCATAATTTCTCCTTTGAATGATAAGAGGCTGTAACGAATAAAACAGTCGAAAAAAAATGCATCAAATCTCAAAAGAGAAAAGATGCATTTTTTTGGTATAATTTGA
>CAMEUL010000213.1 GCA_945938205.1 uncultured Traorella sp.
TATAGAATGAATTTCATCTTCGAAATTTTTCTATTTCGTTACAGCCTCTTTTTTTGGTCAAAACAAATGCAGTCACTTGTGAAATTTTGTATAATTGAAAAGGTGAAATTATGAAAAATAGGATTATGGTCAATTCAGAAAAATGTGTGGGATGCGGCAACTGCGTGAAAGTATGTCCTAACTCTGTTCTGCAGCTTATCAATGGAAAAGTAAAGAACGTCAATGAGAAAAGATGTGATGTGAATGGCTACTGCATGCAATTCTGCCCTCAAGATGCGTTAAGTATACAGCCAAAAGTGAAAATGATCTGTGAAGGGGATGACTGCTGCTTTGGAAATGAATCAGAACTTTATAACTGGCCGGTTCAGATTACTAGTGTCAATGCTCATAACCGGTATCTGCAGGATGCGAAATTGTTGATTGCCGCAGATTGTGCTGCCTATGCCTATGCTAATTTTCATGCAGATTTTATCTGTGATCATGTGACATTAATTGCCTGCCCCAAGAATGATTTGACGAATCACTTATTGGAAAAGTGTCAAGCATTGTTTGAAAGAGTGAATTTTGAAAGCATTGAGGTCATCGCAATGAATGCCTCCTGCTGTAAGCCTCTTTTAGAGACGGTTCGCGAGGCTGCCAAGCGAAGCAAGAAGACGCTTTCGGTCTATGAAAGGATCATTACCCCTGAGGGTGAAGTTTTTGAATGATAAAAATATGTGGAATTTTGTGAATTCATTGAAAACTCATAGAAAAGAAGTATAATAGATATGAGGAAATTATGAAAATCAAGAGCAATCGTTTCAAGTGTCGGAATCTACCAAAGAATTATGATGTAAAAGCAGTAGTAAAATCAAAACCTATATTCATGATGTGCCTGGCTCTTGCGTTGGGCATTGTTTTGATATTTATGAAGTCCTATATGTTTGTAGGAATTCTTTTATTGGGAATGGCTTTATTTGGCTTGATATTCTCCAAGAATCCTGTAACGGTAGAGTTTTCAGATCAGTTTGTGATTTTCTATTTAGATGATCATCAGGAAGACTGTTATCTAGTTTATTATGAAGATATTGACCGTTATGAATATAAACGTAAGGTTTTTGATACCGATGTACTACAGATTGTTCTGAAGAATCAGAAAGTATTGGAATTTAAGTCTTTGGATAAGAAAAAGGTTACGAAAAATCTAAATCAGCATGTGAAATCACATGTAATCGATGATGAAGAATAGTTGTTCATTTTTGAAATGAGTGATATAATCGTTGCATTGGAGGAGAATAATGAAAAAATTTCTAATGGGGCTCTGCCTGTGCTTTGCACTTGTCGGATGTCAAGCAAAACCAAACTATACAAGAAATACAGAAATGGGAGCTGTTGTGACCATGACATTTGATGAAGCAATGGAAAAGATGGAGAATAAGGAAACTTTCATGTTTGCTTTCACACAAACGACTTGTGGGGGATGCTTATGGTTTAAGGAAAACATTTTATCCGGATATATCAAAAACCATGGATTTGATTTCAATGAAGTAAGCATTGATACAGAAAAGAATCCTCAGAAAATCATTGATTTTGTGGCAGAAAATCCAAATCCAGAGAAGTTCCTTCCGGAAGGTTATGAACCAACAGATGTATTGACACCTACTTTCTATTTTGTGGAAGATGGAGAAATCAAAGATATTTTTGTTGGAACAGATATTACCGAAAAGGATTTCGATCAACTGATCCAAAAGTATAAATTAGATGAAGTGAAGGAGTAAAACTCCTTTTCTTTTTTTTGAAAATGAAACTATTTTCTTTTTGAGAAAATTTTGAAAATGATTGAAAGTACTTTTCATTTCATATATAATAATACACAAGACGAAAGAGTGATAAAATGAATGAATTTCAGGAATTAGCCAGAAAGAAAATGACAAAATGCAGAGTATGCAAGGAATGTAATGGAATTGTCTGTGCCGGAGAAACCCCTGGATGTGGAGGAAAAGGGAATGGTTCCACATTTATTCGCAATGTTTCAAAACTGAAAGAAGTTTGTCTAAACATGAATGTGGTAGCCAGCAATGAACCTGTATCTACACAGACTGATTTTTTTGGTCAAAAGGTGGATCTTCCTGTTTATGTGGCACCTATTGGCAACATCTTTGCAAATTATGGTGCTGACATGAGTGAATATGCCTACACCAAAGCTCTTGTTGATGGTGTCGGAAAACGCTCCATTGTATTTAGTGGGGATGGGCAAAATCCGGATGTTTTGATGGAACCATTAAAAGCAGTCAACGATGGATGGATCGTTCCGACGGTGAAACCATGGACGGATGATGAAATGATGCGGCGTATTGATATGGTACGTCAGAGTGGTTGTTCTGTTATTTGCAGTGATATTGATGCAGCAGGATTGATTTCACTGAAAAAAGGTACCCCTGTTGTGGAGTTTAAGGATCTGCAAAGTTTGAAGAAGATCGTAGATTATGCGAAAATGCCTGTCATCTTTAAAGGAATTATGACACCACAGGCTGCAAGGATCGCTTTAGAAGCCGGTGCAAGCGGAATTGTAGTAAGCAATCATGGAGGACGTGTT
>CAMEUL010000214.1 GCA_945938205.1 uncultured Traorella sp.
TCGTAAACACTGTAAAGAAACCATCATGTCCATCTACCTTGAAGTTGACATGAGCTCCTACAGATTTTCCGATCCAATTGCGTTGCATCTCTTTGGTAGATTCCGGCCAGTCAATTTCATCGAGTCCTTCCAACAGACGATCCGCATATTTCGCAATATCAATGACCCATTGTCTCATATTGCGGCGTACGACCGGATAACCACCTCGTTCACTCTTTCCATCAATAATTTCATCATTGGCTAATACGGTTCCCAGTTCCTCACACCAGTTCACTGGCATTTCCACACATTTAGCCAATCCCTCTTCAAAGAGTTGTTTGAAGATCCACTGTGTCCATTTATAAAATGAAGGATCACAGGTAGAAACCTGTTTGGTCCAGTCATAGCTAAATCCCAGCATCTTTAACTGTTTTGTGAATGTTTCAATGTTTCTTTCTGTAAAACCGGCAGGATGATTTCCTGTCTGAATGGCATACTGTTCAGCAGGAAGTCCAAAGCTATCAAATCCCATTGGATGAAGTACATTGTACCCCTGCATTCTTTTCATACGGCAAACAATATCTGTAGCGGTATATCCTTCCGGATGTCCTGCATGAAGTCCTACTCCGGATGGATATGGAAACATATCCAAAGCATAGAACTTAGGTTTTGAGAAATCGCGTGTATCCGTATAAAACGTCTGATTTTCCTCCCAATACTGCTGCCATTTCTTTTCAATTTTCTTGTGATCAAATCCCATATGTAAGTCCTCCCCAATAAAAAAAGCGCCTCTCTAAGGACGCTTAACGTGGTACCACCTTAGTTCACATTGCTGTGCACTCATTTGTCTATAACGCAGACCTGCCGGCTCCTTAGCGAGTTCATCCTTTATCATCCCTGATTTTCACCAACCATCAGTTCTCTACGCGTGACTATTGACTACTACTCTAATTCATCACCATTTACTTATTTAGGATATCAATTTTCAAAACCCTTGTCAACCTTTTTGATGAAACACCAAGATGCTTCTTGTCGGCATTTTCTTGGTCAACTGAAATCCTAATTTCTGATACAAAGCATAAGCACGAACATTCTTATTAAAAACATAAAGCATGACATCTCGATTCGTTTCAGAAAGACACTTTTTAATGACTTCTGTGCCAATGCCCTGATTTCTAAAAGCAGGGAAAATATAAAGATCATCCAGTTCCATTTTGTCTTCGAATTCATAAAAATGCACATAACCAACGATCTGATCTTCTTTTATGATACGAGAATAATCATGGATATGATTTTCTATTTTATGATGTACCCATTCAAGCACTTTCGTATAATCAATCAACGTTTTATCTTCATAAGTATCAATTAATTCCTTATTAAACTGAATAAGAGATTCAATATCATTTTTGGTTGCAGGTACATAGGTTAGTTTCACAGGCATTTCTCCATGAACTGTTTCATATCTTCCACGACCTGTTGCTTGCAGAAATCATTTAAGATCTCATGACGAGCCTCAGGATAAAGCTGATAACTGACATTAGTATAGCCTCTGTCTTTCATAAATGATACTGCTTCCTTGAATTTATCAATACTTATGATACATGGATCTTCTTCTCCGGCAATAAAGAATATAGGACAGTCTTTGTTTTTCATCTGCCAGTTTGAATCACTATAACATTCTTTCACCAATAAAAACATATTTAGATAACCATTGAGCGTAAACAGAAAGCCACATTTTGGGTTTTGTGCATAATCATCCTGCACTTTTTTGTCACTGCAGATCCATGAGTGCGGATAATACACCTTATCAAATGTGCGATTGAAAGATCCAAATGTAATCTTGTCTACAAGTTTCGAACGATGTTTTTCTCCCTGAAAAACAGTAAGTACACGAACTATTTGGATTGCCAAAGGTGTTGCAGGATTCTTAGAAGGTGATCCGCAAATTATTAAACCAGCATAGGCATCATCATTTTGCTTCATGACATTGCGTACGACAAGACTTCCCATGGAATGACCAAAAAGGATAACAGGATAGCCTGGAAATCTTTCTTTGATTTCATCCGTTACCTGTATCACGTCCTTCACAATGGCTTTTCCTGTGACATCCTTGAAATATCCCAACTGCTGTTCATCAATACTGCCATGACCTCTATGGTCATGCATGACACAAAGATAACCTGCTTCCGCCATCTGTCTCATGATGGGCTGATATCGTTCTTTATTTTCTGCCATTCCATGACACATTTGAAGGATGGCTTTAGGTTTTGTAGAAGGCTGAATCAACATCACTTCCAAAGTAAGTCCATCTACTTTGGAATTTGTGGAATAATATTCAAATTTCACACGCATCACCTCAATTTAAGTATATCATAAATACTGATTTTATGTTATATTATCTCCATGAAAATAACAGGAATCGTATGTGAGTACAATCCGTTTCATAATGGACATATTTATCACATTCAGAAAACAAGAGAAATAACACAATGTGACCTGCTGATTGCTGTCATGTCAGGAAATTTTGTTCAGCGTGGAGAACCTGCCATCATCGACAAATGGCAGCGTGCCGAAACTGCCATAAAACACGGTG
>CAMEUL010000215.1 GCA_945938205.1 uncultured Traorella sp.
TCTATAGAATGAATTTCATCTTCGAAATTTTTCTATTTCGTTACAGCCTCTTTTTGCATTTTTTTGAAAACTATTTAATTTGTGCCATTACTTCTTCAGCGAAGTTTTCCTGGCGTTTTTCAATACCTTCACCTACTGCATAACGAATGAATGATTTTACAGTAGCGTTGTGGTTTTTCACATACTGACCTACTTTCAGATCTGGTTCCTTGAAATAGATCTGATCTACCAAGCAGATTTCCTGAAGAGATTTTGTAAGTCTTCCTTCAACGATTCCCTTTAATACGTGTTCTGGTTTACCAGAAAGTTTTGGATCGTTTTTCAGGATTTCAAGCTGTACATGTCTTTCATTTTCAATGAATTCCTGTGGCATTTCTTCACGAGAAACGAACTGAGGATTCATAGAAGCAACCTGCATAGCAACATCTTTTGCGACAACAGTATCATTTGTTCCTTCAAGAACAGTTAAAGCAGAAATCTTTCCACCCATGTGTACATAAGCACCAAATGCATCAGCATCACTCTTTTCAACAACTTCAAATCTTCTGAAAGTAAT
Organism: uncultured Traorella sp.; assembly: GCA_945938205.1. Classification (GTDB taxonomy): domain Bacteria; phylum Bacillota_I; class Bacilli_A; order Erysipelotrichales; family Erysipelotrichaceae; genus Traorella. The sequence continues at coordinate 557 of CAMEUL010000215.1, forward strand.
CTTTTCTCCGATAGTAGCTGTAGCATCTGTAATAAGTGCTTCCAATGTTTTTCCATCAACAGTTGCAGCCATTGCTTCTTCAACAGTTTTTGGCTTGCTTGAAAGTAGTAAAGTCTGAATTGTATCCAGTAAAGCAATGAACTGTTCGTTTTTAGCAACGAAGTCAGTTTCAGAGTTTACTTCGAATACAACAGCTGTATTTCCATCCACTGCTACTCTTGTAGCACCTTCAGCAGCAATACGTCCAGCCTTTTTTGCAGCCTTTGCAATTCCTTTTTCTCTTAACCATTCACTGGCTTTTTCAATATCTCCATCGCATTCAGTCAGGGCTTTTTTGCAGTCCATCATTCCTGCTCCGGTTTTTTCTCTTAATACCTTAACATCTTGAGCTGTAATTGCCATTTTGATTTCCTCCTGCAATGATTATTCTTCAACAGCAACTGTAGCTTCTTTAGCTGTTTCTTCAACAGTTTCAGCAACTACACCTTCTGTTGCCACTTCTTTTTCTTTCTTTACAAATGGACGATTTGGTCTTTTTCCATCCTTGTTGTAAGGACGACGCTGAGCCTGCTGTGCACGTCTTTCTTCATTTTTCTGACGACGACGTCTTTCATTTTCAGCAATCTGTTCTTCTACGTTCACAATAACATCAGCCATTGTTACATCTGGTTCGCTTTCTTCCTGACGAGCAACTGATAAAAGTCCACCTTTTGCTTCTACGATAGCATCAGCAATCAGTTCAACAACCAACTTAATAGAACGAACAGCATCATCATTTGAAGCAATTGCATAGTCAACCACTTCTGGGTCACAGTTTGTATCTACCATTGCAAATACAGGAATTCCCAATTTCTTAGCTTCCGCAACAGCGTTGTGTTCTTCTTTAGGATCGATCACAAATAATGCATTTGGAAGTTTTTTCATTTCCTTGATTCCACCCAGTGAATTTTCAAGTTTTGCTTTTTCTTTCTTGATCTGCGCAACTTCTTTCTTAGGGTAAATATCCAAAGTTCCGTTTGCTTCCATTTCTTCGATTTCAATCAGACGTTTAACACGTTTCTGAATTGTTCTGAAGTTTGTCAGAAGTCCACCTAACCATCTCTGGTTAACATAGAATGAACCGGAACGTAAAGCTTCTTCCATCACGATTTGCTGAGCCTGTTTCTTAGTACCTACAAACAGCACTTTTCCACCTTCAGCAGCAATCTGGTTCAGCTTTGTGTAAGCTTCTTCGATCTGAGCCTGAGTCTTTTCCAGATTGATAATGTATACACCATTTCTTGATGCATAAATGTTTGGTTTCATCTTTGGATTCCAACGGCGTGTCTGGTGTCCAAAGTGAGTACCGGCTTCCAATAATTTTCTCATTGAAACAACTGCCATAAATAGTATTCCTCCGTTTTTCCTCCATCATTTCAAATCTCTGATAACCTATCATCATCAACCAACTCTGGGACTAAGGCACGGATCAGAGAATCCATGATGTGTGTGATCGCGCACTCGCGCCTGTATATTATAGAATAAAAGTGCCTGAAAAACAAGCACTTTTTAAAGATAAATCAGGTTTTCAAGCAATTTCATTTGCCTTCTTTAAAGCCATTTTTGTCACAACAGGTCCAATCAGTTCATAAATGACGGTACCACACAGAATAATAGTTCGAATCTGAGGACCAAATTCAGGCACGACATTCATTGCAGTTGCAGCTAAACCAATGGCTACTCCGGCTTGAGGCACCAAAGTTAAGCCCAGATATTTCTGTACATTTTTTTCCACATGACAGATCTTGCCACCTAGATATGCTCCTGACACTTTTCCAACGACTCTGAAAACAACATAAATAATACCAATCATTCCCACGCTTTGAATGATGGTGATATTGAGATCAGCACCACTTAAAAAGAAAAACAACATGAAAATTGGTGCACTGATGCGATCTGTCAGTTCAAAAACTTTCTCATAAACATCACTCAAATTGACATACACCGCTGACATCATCATCGTGC
>CAMEUL010000216.1 GCA_945938205.1 uncultured Traorella sp.
TATCGAAGGTATGGTTGCGAGTGAAGGTATCTTAACAATGCGTGGTGGTATGACATCACATGCTGCTGTTGTTGCCAGAGGTATGGGAACTTGCTGCGTTTCCGGATGCGGTGATATCAAGATCGATGAAGAAGCCAAAACATTTACAGTGAATGGTAAAACATTTAAAGAAAAAGATTCTATCTCTTTGGATGGATCTACTGGACGTGTTTACGGATGTGCTATTAAGACCGTTCCTGCTACTATTTCCGGACATTTTGAAAGATTCATGGGATGGGCAGACAAAATACGTAAACTGCAGGTAAGAACAAACGCTGATACACCAAGAGATGCAAAACAGGCTGTTGAATTTGGTGCTCAGGGTATTGGACTTGTTCGTACTGAACATATGTTCTTTGAAGCCAGCCGTATCAAAGCGGTTCGTGAAATGATCGTTTCTAAGACAGAAGAACAGCGTCGTAAAGCATTGGCAAAGATCCTTCCAATGCAGCAAGGTGACTTTGAAGCCATCTATGAAGTGATGCATGGACTTCCAGTGACTATTCGTTATTTGGATCCACCTCTTCATGAATTCCTGCCTAACAATGATGAAGACATCAAGGCATTGGCTGAAGAAATGAACATGACTTATGATGAACTGAAGGCTGTTGTTATTTCACTTCATGAATTTAACCCTATGATGGGTCACCGTGGTTGCCGTTTGGCTGTCAGCTATCCTGAAATTGCTGAAATGCAGACAGAAGCTGTTATCCAGGCTGCTATTAACGTAAATAAAAAACATCCTGAATTCGATGTACATCCAGAAATCATGATCCCACTTGTTGGAGAAGTTGCTGAACTTAAGTATGTCAAAGATGTTGTTGTGAAAAAAGCAGAAGAAGTCATTGCTAGAAATAATGCGAAGATCGAATACAAGATAGGTACTATGATCGAAATTCCTCGTGCTGCTTTACTGGCTGATGAAATTGCTGCTGAAGCTGAATTCTTCTCATTTGGAACCAATGACTTAACTCAGATGACATTTGGATTCTCTCGTGATGATGCTGGTGGATTCCTTAAGGATTACTATGACAAGAAGATCTATGAACAGGATCCATTTGCACGTGTTGACCAGAGAGGTGTTGGAAAACTGATCCAGATGGCTGCTGACTTAGGTAGAAAAACTCGTCCAGACATCAAGTTAGGAATCTGTGGAGAACATGGTGGAGATCCAAACTCAATTGACTTCTGTCATAGAGTTGGATTAACATATGTTTCTTGTTCACCATTCCGTGTTCCTATCGCTCGCTTAGCTGCTGCACAGGCTGCAATCCGTAACAAATAATATTTGATCCGTCGTTAATATAACGACGGATTTTTTTATTATATTTTTAAAATGATGAGAATATGATACAATGTATAAAAAAAGAGGAGGGAAATCATGCAAACAGATCATATTATCAAAGAAGTAAATAAAGTCATAATTGGGAAACAGGATCAAGTTGAGAAAATTATGATGGCAATCCTGGCAAAAGGACATGTGCTTTTGGAAGATATGCCAGGAGTAGGGAAAACAACGCTGGCAAAAGCCTTTTCACAAGCCATGGGTTTAGAAAACAAACGTATTCAATTTACACCGGATGTATTACCGAGTGATATCGTAGGTTTTAATGCCTTTGACAATAAAGGAAATATTGTTCTTCATCAAGGAGCAGCCTTCACCAATCTTTTTCTGGCAGATGAAATCAATCGTACATCATCACGTACGCAATCAGCGTTGCTGGAAGTCATGGAAGAGAATCAGATAACAGTAGATGGTGTTACTTATCCTGTGAGTGAACCTTTTTTGGTCATTGCGACTCAAAATCCTTTTGGCAGTGCTGGAACACAATTGTTGCCGGAAAGTCAAATTGACCGTTTTATGATTACTCTATCGCTTGGTTATCCGGACAATGACAGTGAAATAGAAATGTTGAAAAGAAAACAACATCCATCAGAATATGAAGTAAAAAATGTATGTACCAAAGAATATCTCATCCAAATGCAAAATGAAACAGAGCAAGTTTTTGTCCATGATGATATCATGAAATATGCAGTTTCATTAGTTCATGCAACACGAGTTCATGAAAGTATTACTTTAGGAGCCAGTCCTCGTGGTGTTTTGTGTCTTATCAATATGGCTAAGGCATGTGCCTATATGAATCACCGTAATTATGTTATCCCTGAAGATGTGAAACATAATTATTTTGAAGTCTTGATGCATCGAATACAGTTAGAAGGCAAAATGAATCGTGATCTTGAGATAAAAAGAAAACTGTTAATGGAAATATTAAACTCAGTAAAGGAACCTGCTTTATACAAATAATGTGGTTGCGTAGGATTTTTTTCTTATTGCTGTTAACGGTTTTGCTCTTGCTTTTTATCTATACAGGTGCCTATTATCTTTTAGTTCTTTTTGTCACTTTGATTTCAATAATGATCATTTCATTATTTTCCATGTTGTTTTTTAAGTGGAAATCCAATATTGTATTTGAAAAAGATAAAATGGAATACCACGGACTTTCATTCTTT
>CAMEUL010000217.1 GCA_945938205.1 uncultured Traorella sp.
ACGGAAACTTATTTGAAAACAACCGCTCAAACGGAAGTCTCAAAAAAATTTAACGAGAGAAAATGATCTCTAAATAAGAAAGTTTATTGCACTTTTGTTGCACATCTAATTGTATTATAATTATATTATTGTAGGTTGATGATTGCATTTGATAAAAAATATGAAATAGGGGAAATTCAAATAGAAAGGTTTGCTTTGATGGATTCACTTAAAAGGTACAAAAAAGTTATACACAACACTCTGCTTTATTTTGTGCAGATAGTGTTGTTATTGACTTGTAAACAATCAACGAAAGTTCATTCATCAAAAATCGAAGAAGAAGGTTATGCTTTTGATTCAGAAATAGGGAAATTGACGATTACATCTGATGCAGGAACAACTGCATGGAGAACAGATGCTAGTATTGTAGGAAAGAAAAATGAATATTTGTCCAGATATGGATATGATTATTCTGTTATAAAGTCTGTTGAAGTGGTAAATGGTGTAAAATATATAGGAGCATTAGCATTTTCAGGATGTAGTTCACTTTTACAGGTAAAACTTCCTGAAACTTTAACTAGTATCGGAAAAAAAGCTTTTTCAGGTTGTAGTGTTCTTGAATCAGTAATACTCCCATCAAACTTGAAATCAATCGGAAATGGAGCTTTTAGCGAAACAGGTCTAAAAAGAATAAATATTCCCAATTCGATTGATAAAAATGAATTTGGGGGCAATGCATTTGCTTATTGTGGTTCACTTACATCGATAGAACTTTCAGAAGGATTGACTAGTATTGGGGATGGGGCATTTGTGAGAACAGGATTGACATCTATTACTTTGCCTGCATCAATAACTAATATTGGACAAAATGCTTTTGCGGGTTGTTCTCATCTTGAAATTGTAATTGTGAAAGGATCTAAACCAGCAAGTGTCCATCTGAATGCATTTAATAATACAAAATTTGTAATAAATAATGTGGAAGGACAAGGCATCCAGGTACCTGTAAATAAAGTGAACGAGTATAAGTCTGTATGGCGAGATTATCAAAAATATATTGGTGTAAAAAGATAACAATGTCTTTTATAGAGAACTATTCTTTATAATATGTTGATTTTATAAGTGGGGTTTCTGTGGAAAAATGAAGTTTAAGGGAAGGGAGTTCAAAGAGAATCCGTTGAATTGGATTCTCTTTTTTTGTATAATGTGTTCATGAAAAGAAGAGGCTGGATCACAGTAGGTGTCATATTGATAGTATGGATGATAGGTGGCATTCTGGTGGATAATTCAATTAAACTGCCATCTCTTTTTGATGTGCTAGTACGAATGAAAGATTTAATGCTGGATCCTGTTTTATATGAATCTTTTGGTTATACGCTTATGCGAAGCTTAAGTGGTCTTTTGGTAGCCTTGGGATGTGGGATCGTTTTGGGTTTGGCAAGTGGATTGAATCAGAAGTTTGAAGAGTATTTTTATCCTGTTTATCTTGTTTTGAAAAGCATTCCGAATATTTCTTATATTTTGATCGTACTAATTTGGAGCAGTAATTCATTTACAATGCGTGTGATATCTTTTATGGTCATGTTTCCGGTAGCCTATGAGAATGTAGTAAAGGGAATAAAAAGCATTGATTCTGAATATTTAGATGTTTTGAAGATTTATCCTCAAGGATTTTTTGATTCCATTTTTCGTGTTTATTTGCCTTTGATTTCAAATTATATTCTTGCCAGTCTTTCAGTAGGAATCGGATTAACCTTTAAAGTAGGCATCATGGCAGAAATTTTGGGTTCTGTTTCTCCTGGTGTGGGTCGTCAGTTTCAGTTGTGCCGTATCAATGTGGATATGATTGGAACGTTTGCATGGACGTTGTGGCTGATCATTTTGTTGGTTTTTCTGGAGCTTTTGATGAGTGTTTTGAAAAGAAGATGGATGAATCGTTAGTGTCTTACAGATGAAAATTTCATCTGTTTTTCTTTGTGAAAAAATTAATTTTTTTTATGTCCCTTTTTCTATTGAAAGGGTTTTCAAAAAAGATGAAATTTGTTAGAATGGTAAGTAAGAAAAGAGGGTGAACCAATGGAAAAATTAAATGCGGAAACTATTAAAGTCATTGATGAAATTGTGGCACGTCACAAGGGAAAACAAGGACCTGTGAAACTGATGCTGCATGACGTTCAGAGCAAATGTGGCTATATTCCTTTTGAAGCAATGTTGAAAATTGCGGATGCCTGTGGAGTGAGTGTTGCCTCAGTCTATGGGGTCGTGACTTTTTATTCACAGTTTACAACACAGCCAAAGGGGAAACACGTTATCAATATCTGCATGGGAACTGCCTGCTATGTGAAGGGGGCTCAACAGTTAATGGAAACACTTTGCGAAGAGTGTGACTGTAAGATCAATGAAACAAGCAAGGATGGTTTATTCTCCATTGATGCGACAAGATGCTTAGGAGCATGCGGATTGGCACCTGTTGCCATTGTCGATGGTAAGGTTCATGGAAATCTGACCGATCCTGATACCATGCGTCAATTGATTCGAGCTATTAAAGTGAGTGAATAATATGAATCTTT
>CAMEUL010000218.1 GCA_945938205.1 uncultured Traorella sp.
AGCTATTCAAAAGGAATCCGTTTTGAAAAAATGATTGAAGAAATCAGAGAGCTTAAAGGAATGAATTACTGTCCGGCTGTTGTTGAACTGTTTGACGATGCATCATTTTTTAAAGAAATACAAGAGATGCTTCCAATAATCAGAGAAGATATCTATGATTATGTTTCTTTGCTGAAATCTTCAGAATAAGTATTACTTCATGATGATTCAACACATCATGAAGTTTTTTTGTAATTGAATAGATTTGATTGGTTTTCATATAATGTTTTATGAAAATAAGAAATGAAATAACAAAAATCCTGGATGATTTTATATTTATGAGAAGAGCTTTTCATAAAATTCCTGAGATTGGTTTTGAAACATTTCAAACTATGGATCTAGTGGAAAAGATGATAGGGAAAGAAGCCGATGAAAAAGATGCGTTCAGCGGTGTTTTTTATTTAAAGGGAAGGGAGGATCATTGTATTGCATTTCGCAGTGAACTGGATGGATTACCTATTCTGGAAAAAAACACACATGACTTTGTATCCACAAATGGATGTATGCATGCTTGTGGTCATGATGCTCATATGGCGATATTAATTGCAACGTATCATTATTTTGTGATGTTTCCCAGTAAGATATCGCTTCTTTTTATTTTTCAGCCGGCTGAAGAAAGTGGCAATGGCGCGAACTATATCATTGAAAAGAATATTTTTGAAAAATATCATGTTAAAGCTCTTTTCGCTACACATCTAATGCCTTTTCTTGGTGATGTGATCGGTTCTAAGAAAGGATGGATGATGGCTGAAAGCTGTGAGATCAATATTACAATTCAAGGGAAAGCCGCTCATTGCGGACATCCGGAGAAGGGAGTGGATGCATGCAAAGCCATGACTTTTTTTCTTCAGGATGTTTATGAACTGGAAAAAGAGATCCTACCGCATCGGATTCATTTTGGAAAGGTTAACAGCGGAGAAATACGAAATGGTATGAGTGCATTTTCCTATCTTGAAGGAACATTACGATGCTTTGATTCTTATATTTTAAAGATATTAAAGGAGGAATTGAAAGAAAAACTGAATCAGTTGGATAAAAAAATGAACACGATCTCACAAATCACTTTTTCTTTAGGATACCAAGGTGTTGTCAATGATGAGACATTGGTGGATCTGGTTGAGAACTGTGCAGAGGATTCATACAGAGAGGTGGATGCAATGATGTTAAGTGAGGATTTTTCTTCTTATCAGCGTGTCTGTGCTACCTGCTTGATGCTGTGTGGCTTAACGTCAGAGATTGATCTGCATGATCCCTGTTTCGACTTTGATGAAAGTGAATGCTTAAAGGCTATTGAAATGAATGTTCGGCTGGTAGAAAAACTTTGTGAAATCATGTGATTTATTGACAACTTCATTTCTTGGCGTATATAATTAACATGGTTAACTAATGAGGTGGTTATGGAAAATAATGAATTGACAAGAGAAATGTTGATGTTGAAGAAAAGGATCCATCATTTGAAAATGAGTACTTCTCTTTCTGCATCTGTTTTTGGCTTTTTGAAAACCATTCATAATCATGCAGTCAAACAAACATTTAAAGATGAAGAAAAGACAGTTATGCGTTTGAATGATCTTTTTGAAAAGATCCATGTGTCACGACCGGCGGTATCTAAAATATTGAAGGAATGTGAAATGAAAGAGTATGTTTTTCGTATTGCTAGTGAATCTGATAAGCGATATGTGTATGTTGGCTTGACTGAATATGGTGAAAAAATTTTGCATCAAGCAGAATGTGAAATCAATACGTCGATTCAGTGGATGATTTCGCAGTTTGATGAAAATGAAAAGGAACAAATGAAAAACCTGATCATTAAAATAAATCAGGTACTCGATGAGTTTATGAAAGGAGGAGCTCAATGCTACGATTAAAAAAATATGTAAAACCCTATCTTTTGATGATCGTATTATCTGTGGGACTGCTCTTTGTCAGCAATATGTGTGATTTGAAATTGCCAGATGTCATGAGTGATATTGTGAATGTGGGGATCCAGCAGAGCGGGATCGAACATCCAGCCTTAGATGAAATATCAAAAGATGGACTTGAATTTCTAATGATTTTTATGAATGAAGATGAAAAACAAGTGGTAATGGACAACTATGATCTATCTCAAGATCCTGCTGTACTGAAGAACAGTGATGCACGTGAAGAACTGGATACGATCTTTTCGCTAAGTGAATGGACGTTTATCAATGCAATGAAGTCCTTGCAAACAGGAGAGAATGCTTCCAATGAAAGTTCTATCAGTGAGATCGATCTGTCAATGCTTTATCAGACAGGCCCTATGTTCTTACAAATGGATCTGAGTGAAGCGAGACACAGTGCAGAACTTTTGGATGTGTCGATGCGTCATTCAACTGGGGTGGTCTTTGCGAAGATGTTTTATGAGGAAATCGGTGTGGATACAGCCAATATTCAGCAGAACTATATTTTAAAAAGCGGACTTAAAATGCTTTTGATAGCACTGTTGGGTGTGATTTCAATTATCTTTGTCAGTTTTATTTC
>CAMEUL010000219.1 GCA_945938205.1 uncultured Traorella sp.
TTTCTCACGACTTCATAATCTCTTGTGAAACACATATGATAATGGATCATCGCTATTTCTTTTTCATCATGATACAAAGAAATGGCTTTTTCAAAGTACTCAAATCCTTTTGAACTCATTTTAATGAAAGAATAATAAAGTCCCATATAATGAAAATACATTTGTTTGGATTCAAGATCCATATTCGAAAACTGACTTATTTTTTGATCAGTATTTCTGCATTTTCAAGATGATACTGAGATAATTCGTAAACGAGTAAAATAATGAGTACTTTATAATAATTGCTATGGATTTTATATAGATGATTATTTTTCTTTACAAGATGTAGTAATTCATCATAATTCACTCTTCTAAAAAAATGATCTTCTTTGAACTTTGAAAACATTTCATCAATTTCATTAGATGTTTGTTCATATTCATCTAAGTCAATCTCTAATGCTTCAATGATTTTTTGCAATCTTTCTTGTGTTGGTATTTCAATTCCCTTTTCATATCTTGATATGATCTGATGACTGATGTCCGTGATTTCTCCAAGTTCTTTCTGAGTGATTTTTCTTGCTTTACGAACTGATTTAATCAGGTTGGCAATCTCATCTGTATCATACATTAGGCTTTTCTTTCTCATATGGTTTTACTTCCCCTATACATTCATGTGTACAGTTTTCTCTATCTTCCCCACACTTCTCAGTATGAATATGTGTGCATTGAAAAGAAGTACACATGCCTGTAACCAAAAGGGTCAATAAAACGCTAAGTAATCGTTTTTTCATTCAGTTTCCCTGGTATATTGTAATTGACTCATTTAATAGTCATTACAAGTATACCTTCTCCTTTCTTTCAATCTTTTTTACCGCGATTGATAACGGCTTGATTTGCTTGTAAAATTGAATATGTGATTGTGGATTTGTATACGTTCCCTGGTATATTGTAATTGACTCATTTAATAGTCATTACAAGTATACCTTCTCCTTTCTTTCAATCTTTTTTACCGCGATTGATAACGGCTTGATTTGCTTGTAAAATTGAATATGTGATTGTGGATTTGTATACGTTCCCTGTGGCTTTGACTACTTCTAGGAGGTTCTTACCACGCCTTATTCCTAAACAATGATTAGTTAGATGAGTCTTTGAATTCGTATTTTGCACCAGGTTTTGTGGTTTAAGGTTGCTGGTTACTCAATCACTACTCTCAAAGAAAGGATGTGTTATTCATGTATCATGTCGGAATCGACATAGGTAAAAGTTCTCACTATTTCTGTATCATCAATCATTCCAATGGTGATGTTCTTGTTGAACCAACCAAGTTTAAAAACAACCAGGAAGGATTTGCTGCTTTGCTTCAAAATCTAAAATCGTATCCTAAAGATTCCATTCTGATTGGTATGGAAGATACAGGACATTATCATTTTGCTCTTCTTAAATATCTTTTAGATCGAAAATATAACGTTGCCCTTATCAATCCTATAACGACCGATCTTACTCGTAGATTGTATGGTGGTATCACCAAGAATGATAAACTTGATACATTCACAATTTGTGAGGTTCTTGGTTCCAATCCTCGAAAGAAGGCTTATCATATCTCCAAGTTTAATAGCTTTTCACTCTATGAACAGAAGCAACTTACTCGTCATCATCACCATTTGAAAGAAGAACTGAATACCTATAAAAACCGTTTACAGAAGTGTATTGATGTTGTTTTCCCTGAATTTAATAGCCTATTTGATTCTAACTATGGAATTGTCTACATGAACCTTCTAAAAACATTTGGAAGTGCTCAAGCTATCGCTCGTAGCGATATACGAAATCTACGCAAATGTTTTGAAGTTCATGGAAAAGGTAGACGTATCACTTTAACTGCAGAAAAACTCAAAGAAATAGCCAAAACATCAATTGGTATTGCTTCTATAGCCGAAGAGATTCAGATTAAACATCTTGTTTCTCAAATCGAAATGATCAATGCTCAGATTTCTGAATTGGATAAAAAAATAGAAGAGTTCTCGACCAAGACCAACTCTCCTATCCTCACCATACCAGGAATCTCACATTTCTCTGGTACTTCTATTTTAGCCGAATTAGGAGATATAAGCAACTATTCAAAACCTTCTCAAATCATAAAATTTTCGGGTGTAGCTCCTTTTCACTATGAATCCAGTCAATTCTGTGCTCAACATACTGCCATCACCAAGAAAGGATCCAAGTACCTAAGAAAAACACTGTATCAGATCATTCAAGCAGTGATTAACAATAATCCGGTATTCAAGCAATACTATGAATTGAAAATCTCTCAAGGAAAAGGGCATCGCTGTGCTCAAGGACACTGTGTAAGAAAGTTGTTAAGAATCATCTTTCATTTACTAAAGACCAATCAAGCATTTGATCCATGTCTTTTGCGATAATCAACCTCTGAATTTTATGAACTTCATTGAAGTTGTTTTTGTCATGCCTTTTTATACAAGTCTTTATTCACATTTTCAAAGAACAATCAATTTCTGCTATCTATTTCAAGTGTTTT
>CAMEUL010000220.1 GCA_945938205.1 uncultured Traorella sp.
AACTACGTTGTAAGATGGAACATGTGCTGACGCTCTCCTTTGAAACATTCTCGAATTTTGTGACAGGGCAGGGGCTTGAAGCAGTCGTTCTTGGCTGTCTTGTTGGCGGATGCTGCTGGATCTTCAAACTGTCTTATGCTTCCGTTGTGGGAGTCATTGCAGCAATGTGTTCCTTCATTCCTATGTTTGGAAGTATGTTAGCGCTGGTTGTTGGAACGTTGATCCAGCTGATCGTTTCCCCTTATCAGGCACTTTTCTTCCTTGTGATGATGACCATTATCCAGCAGGTGGATGGAAATCTGATTTATCCGCATATCATGGGGAACCGCATTGGTCTTCCTGCCATGTATGTTCTGATTGCCTTTACAGTAGGAGGAAGTTTGTTTGGACTTTTTGGAATGCTTTTGTTTATTCCGCTGACTAGCATCCTGTATGACCTTTTTAGAGAATGGACTTTTGAAAGAATTGAAAAGAAAAAAAGAGAAAAAGAAGAAGCTGTTCAGGAATCCTGAACAGCTTTGTCATTTCTGCTTCTGAAAATAAGATCCTTTTTCCTGAGCAGGAGGAAATCTTCTTCCTTCTTCCACATCAATGTCCTCATTCACGAGTGTCCCATCTTCTGTGTATTCCGCATATTTTCCGGTTTCTGTGCAATTGCTTCCAGGTTTATGCTTGGTTTGTGCCATATGTTCACCTCCACTTGTAGTGTGTCAGGATCTTAAATTTTCATACATGCACGCATATCCTGTGGCATTGGAGAGGTTATTTGTATTTTCTTTAAGGTTATTGGATGAACAAAAGTCAGGGTATGAGAATGCAGGGCACAACGCATGGAATCCTTTTTGCCATACAGTTCATCTCCAACAAGTGGATGATGAATAGAGGAAAGATGGACACGTATCTGATGTGTTCTGCCTGTTTCTAGTTCACATTTTATAAGTGTTTGATGATGATCATGACGCAGGGGCTTTACATGTGTCACAGCATCCATCCCGGTTTTTGAAACACGGTATCGGTTGGCATGCCTGTCTTTTCCAATCTTTTGATTCAATGTCATGCTTGAAGTGATTTCTCCCTCAACGATTGCCAAATAGGTTCTTTTGATCTGTTTTTCTTTCAGTGCATGATCAAAATAGGGAAGGAAAAAAGAATTCTTGCAGTAAAGAATACAGCCACTGGTATCCCTATCCAAACGATGCACATGAAGCACGGGATGGTTTTGATGGGTCTTTTGATAATAGTAAGAGACAGCCTGATCCAGTGTCTTTTCATCTCCATGAATGATCATATGAATAGGTTTATTGACTACCAGTACAATTTCATCTTCATATAGAATTTCAATTTCAGTTTCATAACCTTCCAAAGTGCTTTTTTCTTCCTCTTCACAATCGATGTCTATATGATCTCCTTTTTGAAGAGAAATGTTATGCATACACAGTCTTTGATTGACCTGGATCCGTTTTTCCATTTTCAGACGGTGTTTCTGCTTTTTTGAGAAATGATAGCTATCCAGGAATTCATCAAGACTCTGTGCTTTTTGAAGGGTTTGTGATAAAATAACGTTCATAGAAATATTATAAACAACAAATATAGAAAAAGCGAGGATATTATGAGCATAAAAACAAAAGCAAAACAGTTCTGGAGTGATTTTCTGAAGAATCAGGCAGTCATTGAAAAAGCACTGGACAGTCAGGATTCAAAAGAGAAACAGATTTGGGAAGACAAGTTTTCCAATGCCTGCATGCAAATAGCGAATTGTACCCTGTCACTTTCCAAGGAAGAAGAGTTTTATGTTTTGACATTTGAACCCCATAAAGATAAGACAGCCCAGATCATTTGTGTTTATCTGAAGAAATTTGCCCCTCAGGCACTGGTGGACAAATGGATGATTTTTGACTGTGTTCCGCCACTTCAGGAAAACATTTTCCATTATCATTTTAAATATGATGAGAAGGACTATACCATCGATGATCTGAGTGTCAGCATCGTAGAAAAAGGGAATGCCAAAGACATGTTTGATGTTTGGGTGATGTGTGAAGCTTTTGAGAGCATGAATATACATGAGGCTGAAACATTGGCATCTACATATGTTGAAAACATTTTAGGTGATCTTTTGATCAATTGTTATGTGGATAAGATTGAAATCCAATCCAAGAAAACAGATGGTTATAAATATGTGCCATTAAAAGAAGCATATGATGAAGTGATTGAAATGATGGATCTGCATCACTATGCCATGTATTCGGACTGCACCCAGCTTTACAGTGTTTATAAACTGGATGAGGCTGAAAGTGATGAAGTGCTGAAGGATCGTGTTCTCATCAGCACGATTCAACCACTCAATTTTGTGGAAGTTATGAATCAGGAAAGACATTCACTGAACGCAATCACCCGTTTGGGTGGTGAAGTAGGCTTTTTGATATATCCAATTGATTCTTTTGATGAGAAGGAAGCCCAGAAAAAAAGAGTTCTTGAGAAAGAACTCAATGATCTTTTGTATACGCTAGGGAT